>JACQAD010000108.1 GCA_016195125.1 Magnetospirillum sp. | reverse complement strand
TTCATTCCCGTGGCCGAGGAAAGCGGCCAGATCGAGGCCATCGGCAGTTGGGTGCTGCATCAATCCTGCCTGCAGAACCGTAAATGGCAGAAGGCCGGCTTCGATCCCCTGAAGGTCTCGGTCAACGTCTCGGCCCGGCAATTCCGGTCGCGGACTCTGCTGGAGACCGTGATGGGCGTACTCGAAGATACCGGCCTCGACCCCAAATGGCTCGAGCTCGAGATCACCGAGAGCATGCTCATGAACGACGTCGATACCGCGGTGCGCAAGATGAAGGCGCTGCGGGATCTGGGCATCGGCCTGTCCATCGACGATTTCGGAACCGGCTATTCCTCCTTGTCCTATCTGGGTCGTTTTCCCATCACCACCTTGAAGATCGACCGCGCCTTCATCGCCGACGTGGATACCAATCCCAAGACGGCCGAGATCGCCCGGGCCATCATCGGCCTGTCGCGGGGACTCAACCTGGAGGTGGTGGCGGAAGGCGCGGAAATCGCCGCCCACATTAATTTCCTGCGCGACAACGGTTGTGATACCGTTCAGGGGTTCTATTACTCTCGTCCAGTGCCCGCCGACGAATTCGAGAGAATGATGGGCCAGCGCGTGCTGGTGCACGCCGAATAGCACGATCTTTCGGATTTTTAGGCCTTAGCTGGCCGGTGCCTTTTGACCAACGTCAAAGCGCCTTTTACGGGCTGATGACATCTTCCCGGCAGTAGGCCTGCCCTGGGGAGAGGGGTGGACCGTCGAGGAGGGCATTCCGATGTCTGGGCTCATGTCCCGACGGACGTTGTTGACGGGGCTGTCGCCGAGCGCGAAGCCGAATGCACCGTCTTTGCCCGCCGGCTCCCCCTCCGACCAAAGCATCGCCGAGATCGCCCAATTGGGCGCGCGCTGCATTTCGGTTCAGGGCGTCAGCTGCCGGTTATGCGGCGATCCCTGCGAGCCCGACGCCATTCGCTTTCGGCCGCTGACAAGCCGGAGCGCCGGCACGAGGTTCATGATGCCCTCAGCCGGTTGCCCGGCGTCGAGGTCCACACCATGACCGACGATGGCAGGATGGTGGTTACCGTCGAAGATGCCGAAGGCAATTGGGCGGGCGCCACGATTACCAGTCTGACCGACATCCAGGGCATTTTGAATGTGTCCCTGGTCTATCACCATTTCGATTCTGATCTGGAAGGGGAGAGTGTTTCATGAGCCTCACCAGGCGCGACTTTATCAAGGCGAACGCCGTCGCGGCCACTGCTGCCGCCGCGGGTATCGCCACGCCGGCCATCGCCCAGCCGGCAAAAGCCAATATCCGCTGGGATAAGGGTGTCTGCCGGTTCTGCGGCACCGGTTGCTCGGTGCTGGTCGGCGTCCAGGATGGCCGTGTCGTCGCCACCCAGGGTGACCCGGATTCTCCGGTCAACCGTGGCCTCAACTGCATCAAGGGCTACTTCCTGTCCAAGATCATGTATGGCGAGGACCGGCTGACCAAGCCGCTGCTGCGCATGAAGAACGGCAAGTTCGACAAGAACGGCGAATTCACGCCGATCTCGTGGGATCAGGCCTTCGACATCATGGCCGAGAAGTGGAAGGAACAGCTGAAGAAGCCCGACGGCCAGACCCGCGTCGGCATGTTCGGTTCGGGCCAGTGGACCATCTGGGAGGGCTATGCCGCTTCCAAGCTCTACAAGGCCGGCTTCCGCTCCAACAACCTCGATCCCAACGCGCGCCATTGCATGGCTTCGGCCGTGACCGGCTTCATGCGTACCTTCGGCATCGACGAGCCCATGGGCTGCTACGACGATATCGAGCAGACCGACACGTTCGTGCTGTGGGGCTCGAACATGGCGGAGATGCACCCGATCCTGTGGTCGCGCGTCACCGATCGCCGCCTGACCCACGAGAATTGCAAGGTCGCGGTGCTGTCCACCTTCGAGCACCGTTCGTTCGAGCTGGCCGACATCCCCATGGTGTTCACGCCCCAGACCGATCTGGCGATTCTGAACTACATCTGCAACTACATCATCTCGAAGGGGGCCTATAACAAGGACTTCGTCGAGAAGCACGTCAACTTCAAGAAGGGCGTCACCGATATCGGTTACGGCCTGCGCCCGACCAATGCGCTGGAGAAGGATCAGGCCAACGCCGCCACTCCCGACAAGTCGGACCCGATGACGTTCGACGAGTTCAAGGCCTTCGTCGCCGAATACACCGTGGAGAAGGTCGCCAAGCTGTCGGGCGTTCCCGCCGAGAAGCTGGAGGCCCTGGCCAAGCTGTATGCCGATCCCCAACGCAAGGTCGTGTCCTTCTGGACCATGGGCTTCAACCAGCATACGCGCGGCACCTGGGTCAATAACATGATCTATAACGTGCATCTGCTGATGGGCAAGATCTCGGAGCCGGGCAACAGCCCGTTCTCCCTGACCGGCCAGCCCTCGGCCTGCGGCACGGCGCGCGAGGTCGGCACCTTCGCCCATCGTCTGCCCGCCGACATGGTGGTCATGAACGACAAGCACCGCGAGATCGCCGAAGGGCTCTGGAAGCTGCCCGCCGGCACCATCAATCCCAAGATCGGCTATCACGCCGTGCTGCAGCACCGCATGCTGAAGGACGGCAAGCTCAACGCCTATTGGGTGATGTGCACCAACAACATGCAGACCGCCCCCAACATGAACGAGGAAGGCTATCCGGGTTACCGCAACCCCGATAACTTCATCGTCGTGTCGGACCCCTATCCGACGGTGACGGCTTTGTCCGCCGATCTGATCCTGCCCACCGCCATGTGGATGGAAAAGGAAGGCGCCTACGGCAATGCCGAGCGTCGCACCCAGTTCTGGCGTCAGCAGGTCAAGGCCCCGGGCGAGGCCCGTTCGGACCTGTGGCAGCTGATGGAATTCTCCAAGCGCTTCAAGGTCGAGGAAGTGTGGCCGGAGGAACTGATCGCCAAGAAGCCCGAACTGCGCGGCAAGACTCTGTTCGAGGTGCTTTACAAGAACGGTCAGGTGGACAAGTTCCCGGTGACCGAGCTGCAGGCCGGCTTCGAGAACGACGAATCCAAGGCCTTCGGCTTCTATGCCCAAAAGGGTCTGTTCGAGGAATACGCCGCCTTCGGTCGTGGTCATGCCCACGATCTGGCGCCGTTCGAGACCTACCACAAGGCCCGCGGCCTGCGTTGGCCGGTGGTCGATGGCAAGGAGACCCTGTGGCGGTTCCGCGAAGGCTATGACCCCTATGTCAAGGCCGGAGAGGGCGTGAAGTTCTATGGCAAGCCCGACGGCAAGGCCTGGATCTTCGCCCTGCCTTACGCTCCCGCCGCCGAAAGCCCGGACAAGGATTTCGACCTGTGGCTGTCCACCGGCCGTGTCCTCGAGCACTGGCATTCGGGCTCCATGACCCGGCGCGTCCCGGAACTGCACAAATCGGTTCCCAACGCCGTGCTCTACATGCACCCCAACGACGCCGCCAAGCGCTCCTTGCGCAATGGCGACATCGTCAAGGTGGCGAGCCGGCGCGGCGAAGTGACCACCCGCATCGATACCCGTGGCCGTAACAAGCCGCCGGAAGGTCTGGTGTTCATGCCGTTCTTCGACGAAAGCCAGTTGGTCAACAAGCTCACCCTCGACGCCACTTGTCCGATCTCCAAGGAGACGGATTACAAGAAGTGCGCCGTCAAGGTGACGAAGGCCTAAGGAAGAGGAGCGGGGCCGTTCCATAAGGACGGCCCCGCTCATCGGAGAATCAGATCATGGCCGGGCACCACAAGACAGGTGGGGACGCTGTGGACCAGAACCGGCGGGCGATGCTTGCCGGAACGGTCAAGGGCGCCTGCACGGTCGGACTGATCGGCGCGCTGCTGGCCATTCCGGCCCGCCGTCGAGCCGAGGCGGTGGCCTTGCGCCCGCCCGGTGCCATGGCCGAGCGTGATTTCCTGGCCGCCTGTGTCCGCTGCGGACTGTGCGTCAAGGATTGCCCCTACGATACGTTGAAGCTGTCCGATCTGGGTGACGGCCCCACTTTGGGCACGCCGTTCTTTCGTGCCCGCGCCGTGCCCTGCGAGATGTGCGAGAATATTCCCTGTGTTGCGGCCTGCCCGACCGGGGCGCTGGACAAGGGCTTGAAGGACATCAAGAACGCCAAGATGGGCGTCGCCGTCCTGGTGGGGCAGGAGACCTGCCTGAATTATCTCGGCCTGCGCTGTGATGTCTGCTACCGGGTGTGTCCGCGCATCGGCGAGGCCATCACCCTGGAAATGAGCCATAACGCGCGCACCGCCAAGCACGCCTTCTTCATTCCCACCGTGCATTCGGACAAATGCACGGGGTGTGGCAAGTGCGAGCGGGCCTGCGTGCTGGACGAGGCCGCCATCAAGGTTCTGCCCCATGACCTCGCCACCGGCCAGTTGGGGAAGCATTACCGCCTGGGCTGGGAAGAAAAGAAGAAGGCCGGCGCCTCCCTGGTCGAACCCAGCCCCGAAGTGCAGGTGCGCGGCATGGAGGGCGTCGAGATGAGCCCCGGCGGCACCTACAAGCTTGATCGCCGGCCCGATGGCGGCTTGAAGGAGTTCAAGCCATGAAATCCCATGGACTGACCCATCCCGGAGACACCGCGATCGCCGCCAAGGGCTGGCTCGGCGCCCATAAATGGCTGCTGGCCCGGCGTCTGTCCCAGGCCTTGGTGGTGGCTGTCTTCCTGACCGGGCCGCTGTTCGGGCTGTGGATCGCCAAGGGTAATCTGGCCTCCAGCCTGACGCTGGGCGTTCTGCCGCTGACCGATCCGCTGATGGTGCTCCAAGGCTTGCTGGCCGGGCATGTCATGACCGGGAGCGCTTTGATCGGGGCGGCGCTGGTCCTGGTGGCCTATACCCTTTTCGGCGGACGCACCTATTGCTCCTGGGTTTGCCCGGTCAATGCCGTCACCGATTTCGCCCAGTGGCTGCGAACCCGTTTCGGCATGGAGAAGGGCGTGGTCCTCAACCGTAATACCAGGCTCTGGGTATTGGGCGGTATTCTGGTGGGGTCCGCGGCCACCGGCACCATCGCCTGGGAACTGGTCAACCCGGTGACCATGCTGCATCGCGGCCTGGTGACCGGCTCCATAGTGACCCTTGGCTCGGCCAGCCTGATCACCTTGGCGGTATTCTGCTTCGACCTTGGTATCGCCTCGCGCGGCTGGTGCACTCATCTCTGTCCGGTGGGGGCCTTCTACGGCTTGCTGGGGCGGGCGGCGGTGCTGCGGGTCAGCGCGGTGAACCGCTCGGCCTGCGACGATTGCATGGATTGCTTCGCGATCTGCCCCGAACGCCACGTCATCGCTCCGGCGCTGCGCGGCGCCGCCAAGGGGGTGGGACCGCTGATCCTGTCCAGCGACTGCACCAATTGCGGCCGCTGCATCGACGTCTGTTCAAAGACCGTTTTCCGTTTCGATACACGGTTTCACAACGCTTCCCTCGACAAGCCGTCGGCGGAATCCGGTGTGAAGGCCGCCTGACGACACATTTTGAGAGTTCTGGAAGGGGAGTGACCGCAGTGAAGACTAAGATCAAGGCAATCGCCCTCGCGCTGGCCCTGGCGCTGGGTTTGAGCTTTACCGCTCTGGGCGTGGTGGCCGCCGAGGTGCAGGCGTTGCGCCACAGCGGCGCCGCCGAGCCCGATCAGGCGCCCGGCATCTACAAGGTGACCGAGGGCGCCAAGCTCGAACGCGCCTATCGCCAGCAACCGCCGCTGGTGCCGCATCCCACCGACAAGTACGAGATCGACGTGAAGGTCAATCAGTGCCTGCGCTGCCACGAATGGCCCTATAGCGATCAGGAAAAGGCTCCGAAGATCTCGGACCTGCACTATATCGACCGCAACGGCGTGCGCCAGGACACCGTCAACGGCAACCGCTATTTCTGCAAGCAATGCCATGTGCCGCAGAATGACGCCAAGCCGCTGGTCGAGAACAAGTTCCAGGCAGCCACGACCAACACCAATATCCGCTAGGCCAAGGGAAGGATCGGGCCATGAGCATGGAGAATCCGGCCGAAAATCAAGGCCTGTTGCGTGAATGGTGGGCGGCGCTGACCAGGCCGACCTCGCGCTGGTCGCTCGGCGCGTTGCTGGTAATCGGCATCGGCATCGGTGTTGTCGGATGGGGTGGGTTCAACTGGATGTTGGAACTGACCAACACCGAATCCTTCTGTCTGTCCTGTCACGAGATGGAGCAGAACGTCTATCGCGAATACCGGGGGTCCATTCACGATTCCAACCGGTCGGGCGTGCGGGCGACCTGTCCCGACTGTCACGTGCCGCGTCCCTGGTTCTACAAGATGAAGCGTAAGATCCAGGCCTCCAACGAGGTGCTGCACAAGATCCTGGGCTCCATCGACACGCGCGAGAAGTTCGAGGCCAAGCGTATCGAACTGGCCAAGCATGTGTGGACCGCCATGAAGGAGACCGATTCCCGCGAATGCCGCAACTGCCATAATTTCGGGGCCTTCGACCTCACCCGGCAGCAGGCGCGCGCCCGCAATCGTCACTCCGAGGCGGAGCAGCAGGGTAAGACCTGCATCGACTGCCACAAGGGTATCGCCCACCAATTACCGCAAGGCGCGTTCAAGGCCGAGCGCGAATTGAATGAAAGCATGGGCGGGGCGGTCAAGCCCTAGGGACCAGGGTTTGACCTTAAAATCAGGGCCTCCCGCGACTCCCCGGGAGGCCCTTTTTATGTCGGACGTGTCATCGCCACCAGCTTGGCGACCGTCTTGAGATTGCGTGCCGTCCCCGTGACGGCGGCGGGAAACTTCAGCCGAGAGGTTCCCATGCCGTAGGGGTAGTGGACGTAGATCTCCCGGCCTCCCAGGCGGATGTCTTCGCCATTGACGCCGCTGACCTGCTCCAGGGTATCGGGCGGCGGGGCGGAATCCAGGAAGATGATGGCGGTCTTTGGCGCCGGGGTATGCTGGAAGGGATTGGCGGCCAGGACGGCGTCCAATTCCGCCGCGCCGCGCACCATGACGGAGATGGGCCTGCCGGCATAGGCCTCCAGGGCGGATTCCAGCGCCGCCTTGACCTGGGATTCCGGCCAGGGACTCTCAAGCACGACATTTCCGCTGGCGATATAGGTCCGTACCGCTTCGAAGCCCGCAGACACGCACAGGGATTTGAGCTCATCCATGGGCAGGCGGCTGTTGCCACCCACGTTCACTGCCCGCAGCAAGGCCACGAAAACCGTCATGCCGGGGCACTCAGACAGAGACGCCGATACTGCCCAGCGTCTTGGTCAGCAACATCATCTTGCGCTCCTTGTCCTCACCCGAGGCGCCTCCCAGATAATCGGGCAGGAAGGCGGGGTCGCGCAGGTAGGCGGTCAGCGCCTGGCGCACAATGTCCATGTTGGCGCCGTCGGTGAAGGTGTTCTTGCGGCACAGATCGAGGATGGTCAGAACTTTCTGCGCCGGCCCGCCGCCCTTCTGGTCGATCTGTTCGAACAGGCGGGAATTGCGCAGCAATTGGGCCTGGGCCGCCTCGACCTTGGCCATGAAGGCGGCCTTGTCGCCATCACCCAGCCACGAGGTTCGGATGGCCCGGTGAATGGCCGACAGCGTCTGAAGCTTGGGCACCGGCGGCTCCTGGCCCGCCACCACGCGGGGGATGAAGTCCTTGTCGCCGAAATAATGGTCCATGAAGCTCTTGATGGTGGCCCGATTGCCTTGGCCGACGGCGACGGCGCTGATCTGCATCAGGAAGGCATAACGGTCGGCCACGACCTTCCGTTCGCGCAGCAGGTCGGTCATGCTTTCCTTGTTGAGATGTCGGCCCTGGCGCCGCTCCAGCGACACCAGCGCCTTGGCGCCGCCGATCAGCGTCGTGCCGGTCCACATGCGCTTGAACAGGTCGAACAGGGCGGCGATCTCGACCTCGGGCTCGGCCGAGCGCAGCGGCATCTTGTTGGCCAGGGTCCGCAACAGCGACACCTCCACCGACGTCTTGATGTTCGGTGCCGAGCCGTCGGCGATCATGGCGGCCAAGGCGGCCATGGAGGGGTGAGAGGTGGAGCGGGGCTTCCACTCTCCCTTCCACAGATCGGCCAGGTCGTTGCAACGGGTGTCGAGGGTCTCGGCCAGGCCCAGCAACTGATCGAGGGCGGCATCGCTTCTCAGGCATTCGGCCAGCACCTGCTCCAGATGCCGAAATTCAGGCTTGCCGGCACTGAGCGCCGCCATCTTGACCAGCAGCGCCACCTTGTCCTTCCAGACCTTGTGCTGGAACAGCAATTCGGTCAGGGCCCGCCGGGCGGCATAATCCTGCTCGGCATCGCTGCCTTTGAGGCCGGCGCAATAGGCGGAGAAGGATTCGGCGGTGACCGAGGCGGGGGGATTGTCCTTATCCTCGTCCCACATCTTCTTCATGCCGGCGCTGATCAGGGTATTGAGCTCCCTGAGCCGGTTGGCGGCGCTTTCGCCCTTCACCTTGGCCTGCAGGGTGGCGATCTTGTCGACGGCATTCATCATGATGCGGCCCGAATCACTGAGCCGCTTCTGATATTTGGAGGAATAGACCAATTCGGTCGGGGTGATGATCAGGGATTCGGTGAAGCTGGTCAGGAAACGCCCGATCAGATCGCGCGCGCCGATGGAAAAGAAGTCCTCGGCCTTGGTGCAGTAGGCTCCTTCCAGCAGGCTGTCCGGGGCCGTCTCCGCATCATCCTTGCTCACAATCGCCATGACAGTCCGTGCCTGCTGTAACCATAGGGCATCATGATCGCTGGAGTGGGGGGCATCAAATTATTTCGACGTCCCGTCTAGAACAGGATCAGTTGATTATTATGGAATGCGGGGCGCTTCAGGCCTCCTCCGTAATGGAAACAGAGAGTTCGCCAAGGCCATCAATGCGGCCAACCAAGCGGTCCCCAGGCACGACCGGCCCGACTCCTTCCGGTGTGCCGGTATAGATCAGATCTCCAAGGCCTAGGTGATAGTACTGAGACAGATGAGAGATCACTTCCGGGATCGACCAGATCATCTCATTGATATCGCCGCTCTGGCGAATCTCGCCGTTGACCTCCAGGGAGATCCGCCCCGATAGAATCGGGCTGGCGGAGGGAAGCAGGGGCGAGATCGGCGCCGAAAATTCGAAGGCCTTGCCCAGGCACCACGGACGCCCCTTGTCGCGGGCGGCGAATTGCAGGTCGCGCCGGGTCATGTCCAGACCGATGGCGTGGCCAAACACCGCCTTGGCGCCTTCCTCGGCCGAGCAGCGGAAGACCGGACGGGCCAAGGCCACCACCAGTTCGATCTCATGATGAAGGTTGGACGTGCCGGGCGGGTAAGGAATAGGGCCACCACCAGGCACCAGGGCGTCAGCGGGTTTGGTGAAATAGAACGGCGGCTCGCGCGACGGGTCGCTTCCCATCTCGCGGGCGTGACCCGCATAGTTGCGGCCCACGCAAAAAATCCGCCGCACCGGATAAAGGGCGGACTCTCCCACCACCTTTACTGCCGGATGGACAAGATCGAACAAGGTGGTGGTCACGGCGGAAACTCCCCTGATTGGGCGATGATACCGGCCCATGGTGCACCGACCGGACCACGAAGATCAATATGGGGCCGTGCCGAGATTGCAAAGCGTTTAAATGCGCATTAGAATGCCGATTTAATAAATTCCGATCCGCCCGGGGCTGGGCGCGAGAGCGGTGAGGGCGGTGCCGGCCCGACAAGAATAAATAACCGGCACGCAAAGCAGCCGCTTTGAAACGTATAGGAAGGAGAGCACGCCATGACGTCCCTTACCGGTTCGGGTCTGTCGTCGTCCGAACACGCCCTGGACCTGCCGCGCGATTACAACGCCGCCAACTGGTTTATCGATCGTCACCTCAAGCAGGGGCGTGCCGATAAGGTCGCCTTCATCGATGCCGATGGCAGCCACACCTACGGCCAATTGGCCGACAAGGTGAATCGGGCCGGCAATGCCCTGAAGGGCCTGGGACTGCATCTGGAAAACCGGATCGCCATGATCATGCTCGACACCGTCGATTTTCCGGCGGTGTTCTGGGGCGCCGTCAAGGCCGGTATCGTTCCCATTCCGCTGAATACGCTGCTGACCACCGGTGATTACGGCTACATGCTGTCGGATTCCCGGGCCCGTGTCCTGGTGATCAGCGAGGAATTGTTCGACAAGGTCGAGCCCATTCTGCCCGACCTTCCGCTGCTGGAACACGTGGTGATCTCGGGTAAGAACGGCCATGGTCACAAGCTGTTGTCGGATATGCTGAGCACCGCCGAGCCCAAGCTCAAGACCGCCGAGACCACCCGTGACGACGTGGCCTTCTGGCTCTATTCCTCGGGCTCCACCGGCGCGCCCAAGGGCGCCGTCCATCTTCACCGCGATCTGCCCGCCACCGCCGTTCATTACGGCCAGCAGGTGCTGGGCATCAACGAGAGCGACGTGACCTTCTCGGCGGCCAAGCTGTTCTTCGCCTATGGCCTGGGCAACGGCATGACCTTCTCGCTGCATGTGGGCGCCACTTCCGTATTGCTGAAGGATCGGCCGACCCCGGAGGCGGTGATGAGGATCCTCAAGGATCACCAGCCCACCATCTTCTACGGCGTGCCCACCCTCTACGGCACCATTCTGGCCGATCCCCAATACAATCGCGCCAGCGCTTCCACCCGTCTGCGCGCCTGCGTCTCGGCCGGCGAGGCCCTGCCCGAGGATGTGGGCCGGCGGTGGGAAGAACGCTTCGGTGCCGCCATCCTCGACGGATTGGGCTCCACCGAAATGCTGCACATCTTCTTGTCCAACCGCCATGGCGAGGTCCGCTACGGTACATCGGGCAAGCCGGTGCCAGGCTATGACCTCAAGATCGTCGATGATACCGGGCACGAGGTTCCTCAGGGCGAGATGGGCGAACTGGTGGTGCGCGGTCCCTCCTCAGCGGTGGCCTACTGGAACCAGCGCGAGAAGTCGCTGAAGACCTTCCGCGGCGAATGGACCTTTACCGGCGACAAATACTACGTGGACGATGACGGCTATTACCGCTACGCCGGACGCGGCGACGACATGCTCAAGGTCGGTGGCATCTGGGTGTCGCCCTTCGAAGTGGAAGCGGCCCTGATTTCCCACGAACAGGTTCTCGAGGCCGCCGTGGTCGGGGAGGCCGATTCGGAAGGGTTGGTGAAGCCCAAGGCCTTCGTGGTGCTGGCTCCCGGCGAGACCGGCTCGGAAGTCCTGGCCGAGGAACTGCAGGCCTACGTCAAATCCAAGCTGGCGCCCTACAAATACCCGCGCTGGGTTGAGTTCGTCGATGCCCTGCCCAAGACCGCAACCGGCAAGATCCAACGCTTCAAACTGCGCGGCAGCCTGCAGCATATGTAGGTGTGCGGAGGAACGGAAAGGTGCGAAGGGACGTGTCCCATAAGCGCTAACTTAAGACATTGACGACGTGAATCCGCATGTGATTCATAGGAGAGATGAATCATTCATCTCTCCTCCTGTCGGACTGGCCGTCGCTTCTTCGTCTTGCCTTATGGTATGGCCCGTGCGGGATGTCGTTGCGAAGCGCATCCGCGTTTTCGACGGGGACAGAGGCCGCCATCCTTTCGGACGTGTGGCTCTTTTCAAGCGATTGGCTGGGGCTGGGGATTGGTTGGAGGGCGTCGCGGCGGCCCTCTTGTCCGAAAAGCCGACAGATGGGATCGAAGCATCGCGCCCCATTGTCATTGTTGATGCGACGTCCATCGGCGCCCCCGGCGGGAACGGCTCGGACAGGGTTCTGCATGGCCGTTGCGATCCAGAGACCGGTTTCAACGGGTTCGAGCTGACCGATCAACACGGCGGAGAAACCCTGACCCGGCATCGCTTCCGTGCCGGAGACATTGTCCTTGCCGACCGCGGTTATGCCCATCTCAAGGGTCTGCTCCACGTCTTGGAGCAAGGTGCGGACTTCGTCTTGCGAACCGGATGGAGACGGTTGGCGCTACGCGATGAAAGCGGCGGGAAATTCGATCCCCTCGTCCACTTCAAGGATTTGCCGCTGGGACAAACAGCGGACGTGCCAATCAGCATCGCCACATCCGGCAAGCCTCTGCCGATTCGGCCGGTAGTCTTCGCCAGGGATGAGGCGGGGGTCGAGGCCGAAGTGCGGCGGGTGAACCGCAAGGCCGCCAAAAACCAATGTCCGGTCAATCCGCGCAGCCAAATGGCGGCGCGCTACATGATGATCGTCACCTCGCTTGATCCCCAGGTCTATCCGGCGGAAATGGTCCTGGCCCTCGACCGCCGGCGCTGGCAGATCGAAATCGCCTTCAAACGCCTGAAAAGCCTGATCCATATCGATAGGCTCCCGGCCAAGAACGAGGGCTTGGCGCGAACGTGGCTCTATGCGCATCTCGTCTTCACGCTACTGATCGACAAGCTTGCCCGGCACATGCTGGACCCTATGGCATACCGTCTCTTCGACCCCCCCAGGAAAGGGGGGCTCCAGTCAGCAAATGCACCATTAAGTTAGCGCCTATGGGACTGGTCCCTTCGCGCATCCCTTCTAGGGACGATTCGTTAGCACAGGCTTAGCTGATCGGAGGGGGGAGGAGGCTTTCGCCGTGGATTCGTCCGTGTCTCCGGCGCGGGTAAAATCGGCAGGCGGCTATAGGCCTCGCAAAAGGTCTGGATCACCTCGTTGAGGCTGTGCCGTCCTCCGATGACGCCATCTCCCTGTCTGTAGCGACGGGGCCAGCGTTCCTTCCTTTTAAGATGAAACGTTCCGGCATCGAAGACCTCGACATGGATTTTTGCGCTGGCATCGAAGCGACTAAAAATTGATCGCGGGATCAATTGGTCGAGGGATGGGACGACGTATTGGGTGATGAATGCCTTGATTCTGGCGATATGCTCAGGGGCGTTCGGACAGTATCCCTTCCGGGGCTGAACGTATATCAGATGTAAGCCCGCATCATTCTGTACGATGGCAATATGGGACGCGACAATCAATACGCCATTGAAGTCAAGAAAGAAGTCCTTCAGAAAGTCGCTGTGCCCACGCAAGTCCTGATACTTATCGAAGAAAAGACCAGCAACGATAGAATTTTCATTCTGACAACTCTGCGGTCCTCGTCCGCGAGATATTTTCATGACACCAGATCTATGAATACTTGATCCTGATAGGGTTCCGTGAACGCCTGTACGGAAAGAACGGTATGCCCAGCCCCCCGCCTTCTTTCCAAAGAAAGGCTGTGCCTTGGCGATGGTGGTGTCGATGTCGCCGGGCGTGGTGAGGCGAACAAGATCGACAAGATGGACTTTTTTTCGCGTCATCCGTGAATGGTGGGTACAAAACGTAAACGAGTCAATGGCTGTGTTGACGATGCTGGTTTCACGTAAAAGATAATGCCGGAAGACACTCCCTCGACAAGCGCCGGGCCTTGGCGGACACTGGGTGTTCGGATAACCAGGGATGGGAGCCTCTCCATGCGTAAGTTGCTTATCGGTGCCGCCGTGGTTTTGACGGTGATTGTCGGCGGCGCGGTGTTCTTGCTGTCGTCGCTGGATTCCATCGTCAAGAAGGTGATCGAGGACGTGGGGTCGCAGGTGACCGGCGTGAAGGTCTCGGTGGGGGCGGTCAAGATCTCCCTGTCCGAGGGCAAGGGCTCCATTTCTGGCCTGACCGTGGCCAATCCCCCCGGCTTCTCCAGCGATCCCGCCTTCCGTCTGGGTGAGATCAGCCTGGCCATCGACACCGGATCGGTCAGCAAGAACCCCATCGTGATCAAGGACATCACCGTCGCAGCCCCGGCCGTCTCCTACGAGATCGCCTCGGGGGGCAGCAACCTTGACGCCCTTCAGAAGAACGTCAAGGCCTTCACCGCCAAGCAGGGCGCAAGCGGCAAGGCCGAGCCGGCCAAATCCTCGGACAAGAGCGAGGAAAAGAAAGTGGTCATCGACCGTCTGGCCATCACCGGTGGTCAGGTCAAGCTGGCAGCGGGGGGCATTCCCGGTGCCGACACCACCGCCAAGCTGGGCGATATCGTGCTGACCGGCATCGGCCGCGATTCCGGTGGTGCCAGTTCGGCCCAGGTGGCCCAGAAGGTCATGGATTCCCTGGTCAACGGCGCCATCAAATCGGCGGCCAGTTTCGGCAATCTGTTGGGCAATGTGGGCGACAAGGCCAAGGCCTTGGTTCCCGGCGATGCCGGCAACGCGGTCAAGGGTCTGTTCGGGAAGTAGACGAGGATGCCCGATTGGTTAGGGCGGGCGGCCGTCATCGCCATGATGATGACCGACCCGCCCGGATTGTTCTCACGCCTGCACGGACTTGACTGGTATGGCGGCATGCTGCGCCGGTGGACCGAGGGGCTCGGTTTGAGGCCGGAGCAAAGGGTGCTTGAACTGGGTTGTGGTCCCGGATGCCTCTCCCGGGATCTTGCGGCGCGGGGGATGCGGGTGACGGGCATGGATTGCTCATCCCGAATGATCCGGCATGCTGCCGGCGCTGCCAGGAGCGAGGCGACCTTCCAGGTGGCCGCGCTCCCCCTGCTCCCCGTCGATGACGGCACCTATGACGTGGTGTTGGCGGCGTCGCTGCTGAACGTGATCAAGGACAAACCGGCCGCGATCGCCGAGATGACCCGCGTCGTTCGTTCCGGCGGACTGGTTTCGGCCCTGTTTCCCGTGCCGGGCTTCGAGCAGGCGGCGAACCGATTGGCCCGGCAGATGTCGGGCTTTTCCCGTGCGGCCATGCGGCAGTGGGGCCGATCGGGAGCCCCGCTGAATCCTGACGCCGTGTGTGACTGGTTCGGCGTTGCCGGTTTGGCGCCCCTGTCCATCAGCGGCGCCCTGGAGGGCGGTATCGCCATCGTGACGGGGCGCAAACTCTGATCCGGCGGTGTCGGGGGGGCTTTACCCCAGCACCACCTGATCGGCCCCGCGCAGGCGCGACAGGGAATTACCCAGGCGGGACCATTCCTCGAAGCGGCGCCTTGCATCGGCCTCGGCCTGGCGGCGTGAGACGCGGCCCAGATAGGTGACGCTCATGTCGGCCCGACCGGTTTCGGTGGGGGTGCCGTCGGCGGCGAACCCAAAGCGCAGCGGGCGGAGGCTACCCATCTCAGTAGGCCCGCAGCAGGCCGACGAGACGGCCCTGCACCTTGACCCGGTCGGGCGGGAAGATGCGGGTTTCATACTTCTTGTTGGCGGGCTCCAGGGCTATGGAGGCGCCCTTGCGGCGCAGGCGCTTCAAGGTGACCTCGGTATCGTCCACCAGGGCGACGACGATGGTGCCGGCATCGGCGCTTTCGCACGAGCGGATCACCACGGTGTCGCCGTCATGAATGCCGGCGTCGATCATGGAATCACCTTCCACCGTCAGGGCGTAGTGATTGCCGCCGCCCAACATGGAGGCGGGGACATCGACGCTGTTGGCATGGTCGCGCAGGGCCTCGATGGGAGTGCCGGCGGCGATCTTGCCGTAAAGGGGGAGGTTGACGGCATCGGACGGCCCAGCCACCGGGGCGCCAGCCAGCTGCGGCACGAAACCGCCTTTGATGATTGTGGGGGCAAAGGCCTTGGCCGGGGGAGGCAGGGGCTGGTCGGTGATGTTCTCGGGCAGCTTCACCACTTCCAGGGCGCGGGCCCGATGAGCCAGGCGGCGGATGAAGCCCCGTTCCTCCAGCCCGGTGATCAGGCGATGGATGCCCGACTTGGACTTGAGATCCAGTGCGTCCTTCATCTCGTCGAAGGAGGGCGAGATTCCGCTGGCACGGAGCTTCTGGTCGATGAACATCAACAGTTCGTACTGTTTGCGCGTCAACATCGCCGACTATCCCCCCAATGAGTCTGTAAACAGAACAAAGGCTAAACCATCTGCTTTTGTTCTATTCGCGTTCCGTTCTTCGGTCAAGAGGAAACCGCACGGATGATTCCGTTTTGTTTCCCCGGACGGAGAGCCTAGAGAACGGGGGGGAGGGGGATCACCTGGACCATATCGCCCACCAGGGCGGTGGGGGCATGCGGGGCGCGCACCAGCAGGCAGGTGGCGCGTGCCAGACCGGACAACACGGCGCTGTCCTGCTGTTCCAGGGGCATGGCGACCACCAGACCCTGGTCGGTACGTTCCAGGGTGGCGCGCATGAATTCCATGCGTTCGTCATTGGGCGGCAGGTCACGCCCCAGCAGGGCGTTGATGGCCTGGGTGACGGTGGAACGTCCGTTGAGGGCGCGCAGGATCGGTTCCATGAAGATGATGGCGCAAACCATGGCCGAGACCGGATTTCCGGGCAGGCCCAGAACGGGAATCCCCTTCATATCGCCGAACATCAGCGGCTTGCCCGGCCGCATGGCGACTTTGTAGAAATTCAGCTTCATGCCGGCTTCGGTCAAGGCATCCTGCACCAGATCGAAATCGCCGACCGAGGCACCGCCGGTGGTCACCAGCAGATCGGCGCCCCGGGCCGCGCTGATCATGGTACGAAGAGATTCGCGGCTGTCCTTGGCGATGCCCAGATGGATGGGCTCTCCCCCCAGGGCGCTGACCATGGCCGCCAGTCCCGGGCCGTTGGAGCCGACGATCTGGGTAGCCTCCATGGGATCTCCCGGCAGGACGATTTCGTCTCCGGTGGACAGAATGGCGATGCGGGGACGGCGGCGAACGGTCAGATTGGGACAGTTCATGGCGGCGGCCAGACCGACGGCGCGAGCCCCCATCAAGGTGCCGACCGGCAACAGCATGTCGCCGGTGCTGAAGTCGAGCCCGGCGGGGCGCACATGGCGCCCGACCGGGGCGCCGGTCAGGATTTCGACGCTGTCGTCGTCCTTGCGCACATTCTCCTGCATGATCACGGTGTCGGCGCCAGGGGGAATGGCGGCGCCGGTGAAGATTCGCACGGTCTCGCCTTCGCTGACGGTGCCTGCAAAGGGAGCGCCGGCGGCGGACAGACCGATCACCTTGAGGCGCCGGGGCAGGGGGGCCAAATCAGCGGCCTTGAGGGCATAGCCATCCATGGCCGACACCGCCACCGGCGGATGAGAGACGCGGGCGACCAGATCCTCGGCCAGAATACGGCCTACCGCCTGATTCAGCCCGATCACTTCGGTCCCCACGGGCTGAATACCGGCCAGAATGGTCTCGCGCGCGACTTCGACGGAAATCATGGATTGGCCTCATAGGTGCCGGACTTGCCGCCGGATTTATGAATCAGGCGAATGCCTTCGATGCGCAGGCCCTTATCCACCCCCTGGCACATGTCATAGACGGTCAGAGCCGCCACCGAGACGGCGGTCAGGGCCTCCATCTCGACGCCGGTGCGCCCCACCAGTTTGCAGGTCGCCTCGACATGGACGCAACAGGCCTCGGGGTCAAGGCGGAGTTCGACGCCGACCGAGGACAGAGCCAGGGGATGGCAGAGCGGAATGAGGTCGGGGGTGCGCTTGGCGGCCATGATGCCGGCCAGTTGCGCGACGGACAGCACGTCGCCCTTCTTCATGCCGCGCGCCTGGATCAGGGCCAGAGTCTCGGGGCGCATGACCACCATGCCCACCGCCACCGCCACCCGTGCCGTCTCGGTCTTGGCGGAGACGTCCACCATCACCGCGTTGCCGTCGCCGTCGAAATGGGTGAGCCCGTCGCCCATGATCCCGGCCTAGGCCTGGGGCACGTTGGCGCCGGCCAACAGCACCTTGAGGGCCTGTTCAACGTCGGCGCGGCGCATCAGGGCCTCGCCGATCAGGAAGCGCTTGACCCCGATCTTGGCCATGCGCTTGAGATCGCCGGGGCCTTC
>JACQAD010000107.1 GCA_016195125.1 Magnetospirillum sp. | reverse complement strand
GCCACCGGCGCCGAGGTGCTGGAAGAACTGGCTCCCCTGCATCCGCTGCCGGCCCGCCTGCTGGACTGGCGGCAGCTGTCCAAGCTCAAGGGCACCTACACCGACGCCCTGGTGGCCCAGATCAATCCGGCCACCGGCCGCGTCCATACCTCCTATGCCCTGGCGGCGACCACCACCGGGCGACTGTCCTCGTCCGATCCCAATCTCCAGAACATCCCCATCCGCACCGAGGAAGGGCGCAAGATCCGCCACGCCTTCATCGCCGCACCGGGCACCAGGCTGATCTCGGCGGATTATTCCCAGATCGAACTGCGTCTGGTGGCCCATGTGGCCGGAATCGAAGGCCTGCGTCAGGCCTTCGCCGACGGTGCCGACATCCACGCCATCACCGCCAGCCAGGTGTTCGGGGTGCCGGTGGAGGGGATTGATTCCGCTCTTCGCCGCCGCGCCAAGGCCATCAATTTCGGCATCATCTACGGGATCAGCCCCTTTGGTCTGGCGGCACAGCTGGGCATCCCCCAGGCCGAGGCCAAGGCCTATATCGCCGCCTATTTCGACCGCTATCCCGAAATCCGCGACTACATGGAACGGACCAAGGAAGAGGCCAGGAACCAGGGCTTCGTCTCCACCTTGTTCGGGCGCAAGGTCTTCACGCCCGGCATCAAGGACAGGAACGGCGCCATGCGCGCCTTCGCCGAACGGGCCGCCATCAACGGCCCGATCCAGGGCGGCGCCGCCGATATCATCAAGCGCGCCATGATCCGCCTGCCCGATGCGCTCAAGGCCGAGGGCCTGTCGGCCAGCCTGCTGCTCCAGGTCCATGACGAACTGGTCCTCGAAGCCCCCGATTCCGAGGCCGAAGCCACCGTCCTGGTGGTGAAGAGGGTGATGGAATCCGCCGCTACCCTGTCGGTGCCCCTGCTGGTTGAGGCCGGCATCGCCGACAATTGGGGCGCGGCGCACTGACGTCTCGAAGCGCAACGGCCATTGTCGTTGCCGGGATGGAGCTTGTGTATTGCGGTGCGTTACAGCCTGTTCACAAAGTATTTATGATAACCGGACAATAACGGACAAGTGCTTGCAATAGTACCAATTGTAATGCGGTCATTATTGTATTGCGGCGTCGCGGGCATATGCATACCATTGCGCTAGATGGCCCTGTCATTGGGATGGGGGTGGCGGCCGGAGGATGGCATGGACGCAGCGACGTTGGAGATGGTGTTGACCGCCTACGACGAGACCGTTCAGGATGCTCTTTCCGCCGGCCGGAACGACGTCACCGCCCACACCGAAGGGCTGGTGGCGGCGGCCATGCTGCTGGCGGCGGTGACCGGGGTGGAGGATGGGGCGGCCCGTGCCGAGGTCGAGGCGCTTGACCCCAGAAAACGGCTGGCCGCGTGAAGGAGGCTATGACGGTATCATGGGCGATGTGAATGCCATGATTTCGGCGCTGACTGAAGAAAAGAACCGGCTCGATTTCGAGTTGGACGCCGCCTTGCACACCTTCGCCGAATACGAAGAAGGCATGAACGTGCGCTGGCACACCTCCGATCCCGCCGAACGTCAGGTTCTGATGGCCGAACGCACCAGGGTCGAGGAAGAACTGGGCATCGTCACCATGGTCGAGCGCCTGGATGAAATCCGCATGCAATTGGATGAGCTCCGCCAGCAGGTGGCCTGAGACGCAACCGGATTCGAGTCGTGCTCATCCCCCCCCAGTGTCGGGATGGCTGACCCCTATCCCTTGACCCGCACCCGATAGCGCAGCAGAGCCTGGCCCTTGGGCGGTGCCGTGACCGTCCAATGGGTGCTGCCGGCACTGTCCTTAACGTGAGGGGCGTTCTCATCGATCACCAGCCAGTCGGAATGGAAGGCCTCGCGCACGGTCACGACCGCGGCCCGGTCGCCGCCATTGCTGAGGCGCACCTCCCAGGCGCTTTCGCTGACATCGGCGGCGATCTTCTGGAAATCGGTCTGGACCCGAGTGGCGGTAACGTCGAAGGCCTCACCCAGGGTCAGGCGCGCCTCGGCGCCCTCGGGCAGCGCCTCCAGCCGGTCCTCGCCCAGCAACATGATCTCGCCGCCGGGGCCTCGCTCGGTTATCCGGATGGTGGCGGCGGGAAGGGGCTTGCCCAAGCCGTTCTTGGCGGTATTGGTAAAATCCACCACCAGCATGGGGTGCTGGCGCCGCGGTTCCGGGGTGCGGCTTTGCAACGAAGCGGGCGGCAGCGGCTCCAGCACCAGCTGGCGGTGGACCTTGACCTGGGTGGAGGCCAGCAGCGGGATCTGCCGGTTCTCGCCATCCTTCAGAGTGATGGGTTCGGCGATGGTGTAGACGTGATAGGGGCCGGCAATCTCCCGCAGGGGTTCTGTGGCGGCGCGGGCGGGACCAGCCATCAGCCGTGGGCCAAAATCGCCGGCCTGATTGAACGTGCCGGCCACCAGACGCAGGGTGGCATCGGGAAAGTCGGCGCCGCTGGAGTTGCCGAGATTGGCCCAGACGGTCAGGCTCATGCGGTCGCCGTCCAATTCGCCGGTGGCATCGGCGCTCCAGCCCAGGCCGCCGGTCAGATAGGTGAGATCAAGCTCATGCGGGCCTCCGCTCTCGGCATTGAGGCGGGCGTGGAAACTGGGGCGCGGTGTCAGTCCGGGCGGCAAGCCGTCATAGACGATACGGTCGGGAGTTCCGGCCATGACCTTGCCGTCCACCTCGAACAAAGGCATGCCCTCGACGGACAGCACCCTGCCCCTGGTCGCGGGCTCTCCCGGCCAGTACAGGGTCACCTGCCGGCCCAGATTGGCGGCCAGAAGGCGTTCCGCGGAGAGCGGCCGGCTATCGGTACCGCGCTCGGTGATGGTCACACCGCTGCCTTGGAGCATGGCGCTGCCCGGTCGGATGGCGCGGGAAACGCCGTCCAGGCTGAGGGAATTGCCGCCGCGCTCCAGCGATGCCGGGCGGCGATCGCGAACCAGGGCGATGTCACCCTGGTAAAGGGTCAGGCCGAGCCCCGAGCGTTCGGCGGCGGGCAGGATCAGGTCGGCGGCCAGCACCGATCCGCCGATGGCAACCGGCAGGACAAGGACGAACAGCAGGGACGGGATGCGGGACATGGTCCGGGCTCCGGGGCAAGCGTTGGCTTACCCTGGGCCGGGAATGGGGCGAAACGATGGTCAACGCACGCTGACGTGCTCGACCACCCACTTGATGCCGTCGTAATCGCGGGTGAAGGCGGCGGCCTTGACCACATCGTCGGCCGAGTTGCTGCTGCCCAGCAGATAGGCGACGCCGTTGACCACCCGCACCGTATAGGCGCCGGCCAGTCCATCCTGGCCCAGCAGGCCGGCATAGATCTTCTGTTCGCGATGGGTGTCGGGGACGTAGATGGTCAGGCCGGGATTCTCGACCAGGACCAGCTCGTCGAAGATGGTGGCGACGCCGTCTACGGATTTGGCCAGTTGTTCGGCCCGGCGGCGCTGGTCGGGCTTGGCGACGGCGCCGGTCAGCAGCAGGGCGCCGTCCCAGACGCGCACCGAGACGCCGCGAAAGGCGTCCCGATCCGTCGACATCAGCAGGGCATGCACCGCCTGACCGACGGAATCGTCGATGTTGCGATCGGCGCGCAGGCGCACGACCCGGCCCTGGCTGTCGGTGCTCAACTGGGATTGGGGGGTGCTGGCGGAATTGGGGGGCTGGGCGCAGGCGGCCAGTTGCAGAAGCCCCAGGGAAAGAATCGTCCTAGCCAGTCGCTTGATCATTATCGTCGCCATCATCCTCGATGACCGCCTCGGTGGCGGCGTCCAGATGCCGGCCGTGGCGGAAGCGGCGGAACAGCCACACACCCATCGCCCCGGAGGCAACGAACAATACCACGCTGGCACCGATACGAAAGACCGGATCGACCTGGATGCCGCTGCCCAGCAGGGCGAAGACAATGGTCTGGGGCAGATAGCCCAGCAGCGAGCCGGCGAAGAACGGCGGCGCCACCACCCCCGAGACTCCGGCGGCCAGATTGGTGATCAGATTGCTGCCCACCGGCAGCAGCCGCACCAGCAGGGTCATGGACAGGGTGTTGCCGGCCAGGAAGGCATCCAGGCGGGCGATGCGCTCGGGAAAACGGCTCTGCACCACATCACGGCCCATCAGGCGGGCATAGTAGAAGGCGACGACGCAGCCCAGCAGCGACGCCAGGCTGGACCATGCCAGGCCCTCGCCGAAGCCGAAGGCATAGCCGGCCAGGAAGCAGACCGCCTGCCGGGGCAGGCCGATGGCGATGGCCAATCCCCCCACCAGCACGAACAGGGCGTCGCCGCTGATGCCCTTGCCCTTGATCTCGGAATCGATCCAATGGGTGTCGAGCGCGTCCTTGAGCCCCATGCCCTCGATGACGAAGCCGATGGCCGCCAGGGTGACGATCAGAATCAGTCCCTTGGCCAGGGCGCGGGGATTGAGCAGGGGATGGTGCGACGAGGTCACTCGGCCCGCTCGACCACCGGATTACGCGCCCGGCGCATCAGCCACATGACGCCGAACAGATCGACGATGCCCACCCACAGGCGATTCCACACTCCGTATTTGGAGGTGCCGCGCTCGCGCGGGCGGTGGTTGACCCGCACCACCTCGACCGTGCCGCCGGAGCGGATGACCAGGGCGGCCATGAACCGGTGCATGTGGTCGAAACGGGGCAGGTCCAGGAACAGGGCGCGGGGCAGCACCTTGATGCCGCTGCCGGAATCCGGGGTGCCGTCCTTGAGCAGCTTGGAGCGGATGGAATTGGCCAGCCTGGACGACAGCTTGCGGATGCCGTCGTCGCGGCGGTTGGCCCGCCAGCCGGTGACCATCAGGCCGGGACGGATCGCTTCGGGCTGGGCGCGCCAATGCTCGATCATGGCCGGCAGATCGGCGGGATCGTTCTGACCATCGCCGTCCAGGGTGCCGATCAGCAGGCCCGAGGCATGCCTGACGCCGGTGGCGACCGCCTGACTTTGGCCGCAGCTGGCCTGGTGACGCACCACCTTGAGGCGGGGATGGATATCCCTGGCCTGGGCCAGCATGGCGGCGGTGCCGTCATCGGAGCCGTCGTCCACATAGACGATCTCGAACTCCACCTTGCCCTGCAGGGCCATGTGGATCTCTTCGAGCAGCGGCAGGATATTGTCGGCCTCGTTCTTGACCGGAACGACCACCGACAATTCGGGGATTGTCAGCGTGGTCACGACAGACCCGCCCGCCCCATCTCCAGGAATTTCTCGCGCCGTCTGGCCCTGAGGATGCCGCCCTCCAGGCCGGATAGATCGCGCAGGGCCGAATCGATGGCCATGGCCAGGGTCTGGAACATCAGGTCGATATTGCGATGCGCTCCGCCCATGGGCTCGGGGACGATGGCGTCGATGATGTTCAGCTTATGCAGATCCTGGGCGGTCAGCTTCAACTGCTCGGCGGCGTCCTTGGCGTTCTCGGCCGAGCGCCACAAGATCGAGGCGCAGCCCTCGGGGCTGATCACCGAATAGATGGCGTGTTCGAGCATCAAGACGGTATTGCCGGTGGCGAGCGCGATGGCGCCGCCGGAACCGCCCTCGCCGATGATCACCGAGACCAGCGGCACGCGCACGTTCAGGCAGGTCTCGATGGACCGCGCGATGGCCTCGGCCTGACCGCGGGCCTCGGCATCGACGCCGGGATAGGCGCCGGCGGTGTCGATCAGACTGAGGATGGGAATCTGGAAATGGTCGGCCATTTCCATCAGGCGCTTGGCCTTGCGATAGCCCTCGGGCTTGGCCATGCCGAAAGTGTGCGTGATGCGGCTTTCGGTGTCGTGGCCCTTCTCATGGCCGATGACCATGACCGAACGGCCCCGGAACCGGCCCAGGCCGCCGATGATGGCCTCGTCCTCGGCAAAGGCGCGGTCGCCGGCAAGCGGCGTGAAATCCTCGATCAGTGCCGAGATATAGGCCAGCGTGTGCGGACGCTCGGGGTGGCGGGCCACCTGCGTCTTCTGCCAGGGCGAGAGCTTGGCATAGGTCGAGCGCAGCAGCTTGTCGACCTTGGCCTGGAGCTTGGACACCTCGTCGGCGATATTGACGTCGCCGCTATCGGACAGGTGCCGCAGCTCCTCGATTTTGCCCTCGAGCTCGGCGATGGGCTTTTCGAATTCAAGGATATGCATGGGAGGAAGTCATACAGGCAGAGGCGCTTCGGAGCAAGAGGCTCAAGCCTTCCGTCGCGCGATGAAATCGAGGATGCGGGGGCCGGCGCCGTGGTCCCACAGATCGTTGTGCTGGCCCTGGGGCAGGAAGGCCCCTTCCTTGATGGTGTCGGCGGCGGCGAGCAGGGCATGGCCCATGGCGACCGGTACCAGCGGATCCTGGTCGCCATGGACCACCAGCAGCGGCGCCTTGAGCCGTCTCACCTTGGACAGATTGTCGAAGCGGTCCACCATCAGCAGCTGGGCCAGAGGGGGGACCACATAGGCCGGCGCCAGATCGGGCAGGCTGGTGAAGGGACATTCCAGTACCACCATCATGGGCTCCATGCGCGTCGCCATCTCCATGGCCACGCCCGAGCCCAGGGACTCGCCGTAGAGAATCAGCCGCGATTGCGGGACTCCCTGGCCGATCAGCCAGCGCAGCACGGCGTCGGCATCGGCGTAGAGGCCCTTTTCGCTGGGGCTGCCGGAATTGCCGCCATAGCCCCGGTACTCCGCCAGAAACACCCCATAGCCGGCATCGAGGAAGGCACGGGCCTTGAAGGCGCGCCCGGCCAGGGTGCCGGCATTGCCGTGAAACAGCACGATGGTGGTGCCGCGCTGGGGATTCTTGGGTGGGGCGTACCAGGAGGTGGCGATCCAGCCGTCGGCGGCCTTGAGTGGGACCGGGATCATCTCGGGGACGCCCGCTTCGTCCGGCTGGGTCCGGGTGGTGCCGGGGTGATAGATCATGCCGGCCGGCGCGCGCGCGTCAAATAATTTCACGCCGGTGCAGTTCACTTCGCGGCGCGATTTTTCACCAAGTCGTCCACTACCGCCGGGTCGGCGAGCGTCGTCGTGTCGCCCAAGTTGCCGAGCTCGTTCTCGGCGATCTTGCGCAGGATGCGGCGCATGATCTTGCCGGAACGGGTCTTGGGCAGGCCCGGGGACCACTGGATCAGGTCGGGACTGGCGATGGGGCCGATTTCCTTGCGGACCCAGTTGACCAGTTCCTTGCGCAGTTCCTCGGACGGCTCTTCGCCCTGGATCAGGGTGACATAGGCATAGATGCCCTGGCCCTTGATCTCGTGCGGATAGCCGACCACGGCGGCCTCGGCCACCTTGGGATGGGCGACCAGGGCCGATTCGACCTCGGCGGTGCCCATGCGGTGACCCGACACGTTGATGACGTCGTCGACGCGGCCGGTGATCCAGTAATAGCCGTCCTCATCGCGACGGGCGCCGTCGCCGGTGAAGTAGCGGCCGGGATAGGTGGTGAAGTAGGACTGCTTGAAGCGCTCGTGATCGCCCCACAGGGTGCGCATCTGGCCCGGCCACGCATCGGAGA
Organism: Magnetospirillum sp.; assembly: GCA_016195125.1. Lineage (GTDB taxonomy): Bacteria > Pseudomonadota > Alphaproteobacteria > Rhodospirillales > Magnetospirillaceae > Phaeospirillum. The sequence goes on along the minus strand of JACQAD010000107.1, from coordinate 917 downwards.
TGCACAGATTGCCTTCGGTGGCACCCACGAGTTCCTTGCCCTCGGCATCGACCATCATCGGCTTGACGCCGAAGAACGGACGGGTGGCCGAACCGGGCTTGAGCGGCGTCGCGCCCGGCAGCGGCGTGATGAGGATGCCGCCGGTCTCGGTCTGCCACCAGGTGTCGACGATGGGGCAGCGGTCTTCACCGACCACGCGGTGGTACCAGTTCCAGGCTTCCGGGTTGATGGGCTCGCCCACCGAGCCCAGCAGGCGCAGGGACTTGCGGCTGGTCTTCTTGACCGGCTCCTCGCCTTCGCGCATCAGCGAGCGGATGGCGGTGGGCGCGGTGTAGAAGATGTTGACCTTGTGCTTGTCGACCACGTCCCAGAAGCGCGACACGGTCGGATAGTTGGGAATGCCCTCGAACATCAAGGTGATGGCGCCATTGGCCAGCGGCCCGTAGACGATGTAGGAGTGGCCCGTGACCCAGCCCACGTCGGCGGTGCACCAATAGACGTCGCCTTCGTGATAATCGAAGACGTATTGGTGGGTCATGGAGGCATAGACCAGATAGCCGCCGGTGGTGTGGACCACGCCCTTGGGCTTGCCGGTCGAGCCCGAGGTGTAGAGCAGGAACAGCGGGTCTTCCGCGTTCATCTCCACCGCCTGATGGGTCGGCGAGGCCTTCGCCACCAGATCGTGGTACCAATGGTCACGGCCGGTGACCATGTGGACGTCGCCGCCGGTACGCTTGACGACGATGACGCTCTTGCACGACCAGCAGGTCTCCAGCGCCTGATCGGCGTTGACCTTCAGCGGAACCTTGCGGCCGCCGCGCAGACCCTCGTCGGCGGTGATCAGCAGCGAGGAATCGCAATCCTGGATGCGGCCGGCCAGGGCGTCGGGCGAGAAGCCGCCGAACACGATGGAGTGG
>JACQAD010000174.1 GCA_016195125.1 Magnetospirillum sp. | reverse complement strand
GGCCAGATCGTCCTTGATGGCGGCGGCGAATTCCGGCTTGGAACGCTCCAGATCGGTGTCGTCCAGGCGCAGGATGAACTGGCCGCCCAGTCCCTTGGCGAACAGATAATTGATCAGCGCCACCCGTGCATTGCCCACATGCAGCAGGCCGGTGGGACTGGGGGCGAAACGGACGATGGGTGCGGTCATATCAGCGACGTGAAGGCATTGGTGATGGGATAGCGGCGATCCTTACCGAAGGAACGCGAGCTGATCTTGACGCCGGGTGGAGCCTGACGACGCTTGTACTCGGCGCGGTCGAGCATGCGCCAGACCCGGCGCACCACCTCCTCGTCGAAGCCCTTGGCGACGATCTGGGCGACGCTTTCCTCGCCCTCGATCATGGCTTCCAGCATGGCATCCAGCTCGTCATAGGGCGGCAAGGTGTCCTGGTCGGTCTGGTCGGGCTTGAGCTCGGCCGAGGGGGGCTTGGTGATCACCCGCTCGGGCATGACCGCGCCCGCCGGCCCCAGACAGCCCGGCGGCCGGTGGGCATTGCGCCAGGACGACAGGGCGAAGACGGTGGTCTTGTAGACATCCTTCAACACCGCATAGCCGCCGCACATATCGCCGTAAAGGGTGGCATAGCCGCAGCTCATCTCGCTCTTGTTGCCGGTGGACAGCACCATGGGGCCGAACTTGTTGGAGAGTCCCATCAGGGTCAGCGCCCGCGAGCGCGATTGCAGGTTTTCCTCGGTGATATCCGAAGCCTTGCCCACGAACAGCGGCGCCAGCATGGAGTCGAAGGCCCCCATGGCCGGGCCGATATTGACCGTATCGAGGCGCACCCCCAGCAGCCGGGCGCATGCGGCGGCGTCCTCCAGGCTTTCCGTCGAGGTATAGGGCGAGGGCATCATCACGCACCACACCCTGTCCGCCCCCAGGGCGTCGGCGGCGATGGCGGCGCAGATGGCGCTGTCGATACCGCCCGACAGGCCCAGAACCACGCCGGGAAAGCGGTTCTTGTTCACGTAATCGCGAAGGCCCATGACCAGGGCCTGATAGACGCCCTCCAGCTTGGAATCCGGCGGCGCCTTCGGCCCCTCGCAGCGCCAGCCGCTGGGCTCGCGGGTCCACTTGGTGATGACCAGCTCGGACTGCCAGGCGGCAACGCCGGCGGCCAGGGAGCCGTCGCCATTGAGCACGAAGGACGAGCCGTCGAACACCAATTCGTCCTGACCGCCCACCTGATTGACGTAGACCAGGGGCAGTCCGGTCTCGGCCACCCGCGACCGGGCGCGGTCCATGCGGATGGTGGGCTTGTCCATCTCATAGGGTGAGCCGTTGGGCACCACCAGCATTTCCGCGCCGCTCTCGGCCAGGGTTTCCGCCACATCGGCGTACCACATGTCCTCGCAGATCATGATCCCCAGGCGGACGCCGCGAAACGATACCGGCCCCGGCGCCGGGCCGGGCCGAAATACCCGGATTTCGTCGAAGACGCCGTAATTGGGCAGGTGATGCTTGAGCCTGGTGGCGGCGATCCGGCCGTGATCGAGCATCAGGGCGGCATTGTGGAGCCCCTCCTTCACCCGCCAGGGCGAGCCCACCAGCATGGCCGGGCCGGTGGCGGTCTCGGCCGCCAGCTCGTTCACCGCCGCCTCGCAGGCATCGAGGAAGGCGCCCTTGAGCACCAGATCCTCGGGCGGATAACCGCAGATGCACAATTCACCGAACACCACCAGGTCGGCGCCGGCTTGGGCCGCCTGGGCGCGGGCGGCCCGGATAAGGCCCAGATTGCCGGCGATATCGCCGACCACGGGATTGATCTGGGCAAGCGCGATGATCAGGGAATCGGGCATGGAGCAAACGGCCGCCAAATAAGTGATGGACAAGGCACACTATGGGGGCGAATCCGCCCTGTCAACGCAGGCTCAAGCGGTTTTGCCTTCCTTCAGCCGCTTGGCGGCCATGGTATAGCCGCCATGCCCCCCATCCATGAAGTGGACATGGCGCCCGCCATCGAGATCGCCGACCAGACAGGTCATCAGGGCGACGTCCGAGACCTGCAGCCCATAACGCAGTTCCCCGGCGGCCTCGCGCTGGTCCAGATAGGCGCGCACCTCCTCGACCCGCGCCGAGGGGCAGTCGAACACCACCGCCAAGGTGTCGTCATGCTTGACGAAGGCGGTGTTGGTGGCGGTCTCCTGGCGATAGCGTTCCGGCACGAAGCCGCCCATGGACAGGTTGAAGGTACACAGCAGCTTGACCAGCATGGTCTGGGCGGCCACCGAAAGCCACCGCGCCCAGAGGCCGCCACCGCCGCGCCCGACCCGCGCCTCGACCATGGTGAACGCCGACGGCCAGCCGGGATTGAGGTTGTCGGGCGACGCCACCCGCAGGCCGCCCTTCTCGCTCTCGGCCAGACGGCAAAGATCGGCATAGAGGCGCCCATGATCCCGGTCGCCCACCACCAGCAGGGCGATGACGGCGCCGCGCAAGGAGGGCAAGGGCTCCCAGCGGCACGACAGGCCGGTCATATCCGGCGCCTCGCCATCGTCCAGATCCTCGGGGATGCGGGCGAGCCGAGCCAGCGCCTCGTCGCCCCGCTCCTTGACCGCCTGCTCCAGCATGTCCATGCCGCCACCGGCGAACATCCCGAAGGGATTGCCCGGCGACGGCTCGTAACGCCCGACCAGGACCAGGCCGCCCAGCCGCGAGATGGCCGCCACCGGCGCCGCTCCCACCCGCAGGTCCATGCCGAATTCGCGCCGGGCGAAGCCTCGCGCCCGGGCCAGCACCGTCAGGGCTTCGGCGGCATGCCGGGCCGGCACCAGGGCCATGGCGCCGTCTCCCCCGAACTGGAAGGGCAGATCCCCAGGCGCACAGAGATTCCTGAGGGCCGCGATGGCCGAGGCGCCGACGAAATTGACCGTCTTCTGCCGTCCCTGCTCCACGGCCAGGGTCGAGCCCCGCACATCGGTGGACACCGCCAACCAATCCGGTGGTGCCCGATGGTAGTATTCCGGCGAGAACACATGCGCGATATCGCGCATGGAGGGCATCATATCGAACATGATCATCGAAACTCCTGCCTGGGCTTTGCCATAACACCATCCCTGGCGCCGCCATGCGAGAGTTGGTTCACTCGGCCTCGCCATCGCGCTATTCTCGGCCATGCCCTCGCGCCGCCCGCCCTCGCCCGATCCGGCCCCCGCAGAATCCGCCACGCAATGCTGCCAAAGCGTCGGCGCCACCATGATCGGCCATTTCGCCACCCGCCTGGAAGTGGAAGCCAACAAGGCCGGCGGCAGCCTGAACGTGGCCCAGATCAGAGCCCTGGCCCAGCACTTCGTCGAGGCCGAGCAATCCCGCTTCAAGGCCTATTACAGGCGGGCCTGGGACGAATGCTCGCAATCGCGCGAGACCCTGCAATGGGAAAGCGCCCGCTCCAAGCCCTTCGACCGCATCCTGATGCGCCGGTTCGCCCATCTGTTTCCGCCCCGCACCGGTGACGACGGCGGCGCCGGCATCTTGTCGCGGCGGATGATCCCCGGCTTTCACATGGCCATCGACAAGATGATCGGCCCCACCCTCTACCAGCAATGTCAGACTCAGTGCGAGATCATCCTGGCCCGCCACGCCCTGCCCGGCGGCGGCTGGAACTGGAGCGCCGTTCACGCCGACGCCGACGCCTCCGCGCTGATTAACGATATCCTGGTGGTGATCGCCCGCACCTTCGCCGCCTTCGACAAACGCCGGGCCTGGTTCCTGGAAATGGTCAACAGCCATCTGGCTCCAGCCCGGCATGGCGCCCGCGATGAATATTGGCAGCTGAGTGAAAGCGCCTTTTCGGCTTTGATGCACGCGCTGTTCGCCGACCTAAACGCCAAGACAAAAAGTAATCAACCGATGATTAATCAGCGCTGGGGAAGCGCCGCCCAACAGGCACTTGCGCAATTTTTCAGTCACCTTGACCGTCAGTGACGGCAGCCGCGATAGGCCTTATTACAGGTGGCAAAATAATAGCTTTTCTTCCGATGATTGTTGTCGCATTCTCCCGCCCGCACCAAAAGAGGACGGGTGGCCATGGCGGTCATGGTTCCAGATTTCATCGATGAATTTGCTCGGCGGCGCTTCGAGGCGAAGCGGTGCGTCTGGAAGGAATTATTGGCCCAGCTTCCCGAGGACCATACCGTTTTCACCATGATCGATGCCGATCTCCAATCCTTGGTGGATTTTGTGATCCTGACTCCCACCGGCCTGGTATTCATGAAGGTGGAAGGCGGCATCGTCGATGTCCTGGCCGCCCCCCAGCCCGGCATCGAATGGACCCATCGCGGTCATGACGGCTATTTCATCGGCGCCATTCGCCCCGAACGCCTGAGCCAGGGCGCCAGAGACATCATCGCCCGCCTGATCGCCAGTCTGCCCGCCGAATTCGCCCGCCCGCCCGAGGATTTCGGCCTTGGCGTGCTTCACGTGCTGCCCGATACCCAGGCCATCCATGCCCCCGGCATCGATCTGGCCTCGCCGCAACGCCAGGTTCTGGTGACCAGCGATCTCGGCCGCCTCGGCGAATGGGTGGGCCGGGCCAGCGCCGCCCGGCCGGCCAGCCCGGTCCTGTCACCTGGGCTGCAAAACCTGATGATCCGGGCATTGACACAGATGGTTAATCTCCATGCCGCCGCTCCGGCCCGCTTCCTGGGGGTGCGCCATCGCCATATCGGGTTTGCCGCGGCAATAGCGGCCTTGGCCATCGTGGGCCTGGTGAGCGCCAACCTCGATATATCGACGACGACGCGCCCGACGGTCCCGCCGGCCCGTCAGGAATCGCCCACCACACTTACCCTGCCGGACTTTATTCCCGCCAAGGCGGAATGGGCCGTGCGCGGCGCCGCCGAGTTGGCGGGTGAAAATCCCGGCCGGCCCATCAAATGGCGCCAGGACGATCTGGGCGGCACCGTCACCCTGCTGGCGGGCGAGCGGCAACGATGCGGGCTTTATCAACTCAGCCTGACCCGAACGGATACCGAGATCAAGACCGAACGCCGCCTGTGCCGCTGATGATCAGAGCGGGGGAACGGCTTCCATGCGCTCGGCGATGCGGCTCATGGTCTTTGAGCAGCTGGGATAGCGCGAGCCGACACTGACGGCCAGCCGCCTCGCATGGTCGCGGTCGAAGTGATGGCCGTTGATCTCGGCCTCGAGAATATCGCGAAGCTGGTTGAATTCCTCGCACCGGTACTTCATGGCTTGGGCTCCTGCGGCCGGTTGCTGATGGCGCGCAGGATGCCACGGTCAGGCCGCCGCCTTGATGACAGCGCCTTGAATATTGCGTTGCAGCATCGAGAGCCCCCCCCTCTTTCAGCCGCGCTTCAAACTCTCAAATACACTAACTATCGATTGATTGAGCCTCCCCACAATGGCATAAAATCCGGGCATTCCAGGCCGATTTTGACAATCAACGGCGAGTTTCAAGACGATGCCCGTTCCTTATCTTATCAAGAAATTTATATGGATGTCGGTAGGGGCCGTTTCCGTCACGCCCTTCATCGTGTCGGCAGTGAACGTATGGCTTGTTCCCATCCCTCAATGGCCACAATGGATCCTTAGCCCGGAAAAGCTGGAAATCCGTATCGAACGGGGATTAACCCCTGACCATGACAAGGTGAAAAGCGAGACTGCTCTTGCTCAGGTAAGGCAAGAGGCCGTCGAAGCACGAAATCATGTTGCCGCTGCGCTTGAGGAACTTTCAAAAGCAAAACAAGAAGCCACACAAGAGCGAAACAAGGCTAATGTCGCGCAGAGAGACCTGGTAACGCTTAGAGAGGACTATGACAAAATCAGGATAGAGATCAAAGCCTGCATAGAGAACGGCGCGCCACCGACCACAGAGCACAAAATAAATAGCACAGGGCAGCAGCAACAAGACTGCAAAAAAACAATCGAAAAGCCTAAAGAATTTGACAATGAAATTAGAATGGAATTTTCAGGATCATCTTACATTATCGGAAAGCAGCCGATAGATCTCATTAGAGGAAATGCGTTCATTTCTTTGAATAAGATATACACTGATGGATGCGCAATCTCCATTTGGGATAGCATAAGCAGAGAAAACAAGACGTACACAATAAAAACAACAGAGCCAAGAATATTTCAGCTTTTGAATGCAAATATTGATGCAATTGTATCTGACATATTACCAGAACACTGCAATATCAAGACCTACGTCAGATAGCCGAACACAATCCACTCTAAATCCCCGCGCCAGCCTCGATAATGCCGGTCTGGCGCTCGACCTCCACCAGCAGCTGGTGCAGGCCCGCCTCGGCGAAGCCGTCGCTTTCCAGCTGGCGGATGGTGTTGATCAGATAGTCGCGGTTCAGACCGGCACAGCCCTCGGCATCCATGATGATGGACGCCGCCCGGGCCAGGGGCAATTGCCCGGCGTAATGGTGATGGTCGTTGTCGGCGACGAAGGTATAGGCGTCGACCACGCGACCATCGTCAAGGCTGACCGGCAGATGGCGTGCCACATAGGCATAGCCGACCAATTCACGTTCATTGAGGTACTCGACCACATCCGCCGCCCGCGCCGCCGCCACCCGGAAGGCCAGTCCCTGGCAGGAGCCGCCTTCGTCCAGCCCCAGAACCAGGCCCGGACGCGCCGGCGTGCCGCGCCAATGGCGGGAATAGACGCAGAAGTCGCGATGCCAGCCGTCGAGGCGGGCCCGGCACACCTCGTCCGCCTCGAAGCCCGGCCGCCACATCAGCGAGCCGTAGCCGAACACCCAGAGATCGTGGTCCTTGGTCATGGCCCGTGGTTGACGTTAGAGTGCCCCGCCCCAGGGGCGATGAAAGGGACCGAAGAATGACAGAAAGCCATGCCGCCATCCAGGGCGACGACGCATTGACCGAGGCCGACCGCCTGGGCCTGTACCGCGTCTTGCTGTCCCGGCGCGACGTGCGCGGCCAATTCCTGCCCGATCCCATCGCCGACGCGGTGCTGGCCCGCATCCTGGTGGCCGCCCACCATGCCCCTTCGGTGGGCTTCATGCAGCCGTGGAGCTTCATCCTGGTGCGATCGCCCGAGGTTCGGACCCGCATCAAGCAGGCCTTCACCCAGGCCAACGACGAAGCCGCCGCCCTGTTCAAGGGCGATTCCCAGGCCACCTACCGCTCCCTGAAGCTGGAAGGCATCTTGGAATCGCCGGTGAACATCTGCGTCACCTGCGACCGTGACCGGGCCGGGCCGGTGGTGCTGGGCCGCACCCATATCCCCACCATGGATCTTTATTCCACTGTCTGCGCCGTGGAGAATCTGTGGCTGGCGGCGCGGGCCGAGGGGTTGGGGCTGGGCTGGGTCTCCATCATCTCCGAACCCGCTCTCAAGGACATTCTCGGCCTGCCCGACAACGTGGCCTGGGCAAGGTCAGCCATTTCTTCGCCCAGCCGGAACTGGAAACCAAAGGCTGGCGCAAACGCCTGGATCTGAGCGACCTCGTCACCTTGGATGGCTGGGAGGGGCCGAAGGACGAGGCGCTGGGCAGGGAGCTGGCGAAGGCGCAGGAGCGGGCGGAGGGGGGCCTTATTCCCTGACGAATCTCGCCCACTGGAACATCTGACTGCCGCCGCCGGGGGTCGCATGCTCCTGACGCCGCTCCTCCACCAGCCTGAATTCCGGCCCCAGCAGCGCCGACAGGCTGGCGGCGTCGTGGCGGCGGACGGGCAGGCCCGAGCATTTCTCGGGGCCGTCTGGGGCGAAGGTGGCGAGGATCACGGTCGCCTCGGGGCCGAGAGCGCGGCGCATCACCTCCACATATCTCGCCTGATCGGCGGGATCGGTGAGGAAGTGCAGCACGGCACGATCATGCCAGAGGTCGAACAGGCCGGGCACCGGCGACCAGTCGAGGATATCGGTTTCGATCCAGGTGACATCGTCGCCCATGGGCCCCAGACGCTCGGCGGCCAGTTGCAGGGCGGCGCCCGAGATATCGAGTACCGCCAGATGAACGAAGCCCCGTTCCTGCAGGCGATCCACCAGCATGGACGCACCGCCGCCCACGTCGATGATGGCCGCATCCTTGCGCAAGCGGAGGGCGGCGATCATCTCCAGGGACAGGACGGGCTCGGCCTCATGCCAGGACACCCGCTCCGGGTCTTTGGTGGTCCAGACGCCCTGCCAATGGCCCTGGCGATGACCCTGGCGATTGGTGGCCGCTTCGCTCATTTCGATCCTCGGATTTTTCATGGCCGTATCTCATGCTCCGGGCTGGAAATATAGCGCCCGTAGTCGTATAGAGAACCCCTTTCCGTCTCGCTCGTGCGAGACGCCAGGAGATTAGAGTCCATGTCCGAGAATTGGTCGCCGGAAAGCTGGCGCGCGAAGCCCCTCCATCAGGCCCCCACCTATCCCGATCAGGCCAGGCTGGCCGAGGTCGAGGAAAGCTTGCGCAACTTTCCGCCGCTGGTCTTCGCCGGCGAGGCGCGGCGTCTCAAGGATTCCCTGGCCGACGTGGCCGAGGGCAAGGCTTTCCTGCTCCAGGGCGGCGATTGCGCCGAGAGCTTCGCCGAGTTCCACGCCAACAATATCCGCGACACCTTCCGGGTGTTGCTGCAGATGGCGGTGGTGCTGACCTATGGCGCCGCCATGCCGGTGGTCAAGGTCGGCCGCATGGCCGGTCAGTTCGCCAAGCCCCGCTCGGCCGACACCGAGACCATCGACGGCGTGACCCTGCCCTCTTATCGCGGCGACAACGTCAACGGCAGCGACTTCACCGCCGAGGCCCGCGTTCCCGACCCGGAGCGCATGATCCGCTCCTACAACCAGTCGGCCGCCACGCTGAACCTGCTGCGCGCCTTCGCCCAGGGCGGCTATGCCGACCTGCACAAGGTCCATTCCTGGACGCTGGGCTGTGTTGCCGGCACCCTGCAGGCCGCCCGCTATCAGGATCTGTGCAACCGTCTGGACGAGACCCTGGCCTTCATGGAGGCCTGCGGCATGACTTCGGAGACGACGCCGCAGCTGCGCGAGACCGACTTCTTCACCTCCCATGAAGCCCTGCTGATGCCCTATGAGCAGGCCCTGACCCGCATCGATTCCACCACCGGCGACTGGTACGATTGCTCGGCCCATATGCTGTGGATCGGCGAGCGCACCCGCCAGATCGACGCCGGCCATGTGGAATTCCTGAGGGGCGTCAAGAACCCGCTGGGTTTCAAGGCCGGCCCGACCATGAGCCCCGACGACCTGCTGCGCCTGATCGACCGCCTCAACCCCGGCAACGAGGGTGGCCGCATCACCATCATCACCCGCATGGGCGCCGAGCAGGTGGAGGCCAAGCTGCCGGCCCTGATCCGCGCCGTTACCCGCGAAGGCCGCAAGGTGGTGTGGTCGTGCGATCCCATGCACGCCAACACCATCAAAGCGGCGGGCGGCTACAAGACCCGCCAGTTCGATTCGATCCTGTCGGAAGTCCGCGCCTTCTTCGCCGTCCACAAGGCCGAGGGTAGCCACGCCGGCGGCGTCCATTTCGAGATGACCGGCCAGGACGTCACCGAATGCGTCGGCGGCATGACCGCCGTCACCGAGGAAAGCCTGGGCGACCGCTATCAGACCGCCTGCGACCCGCGCCTTAACGCCACCCAGGCGCTGGAACTGGCCTTCCTGATCGCCGAACAGCTCAAGGACGAGCGGATCCAGGCCCGCGCCAAGGCCCGGGCGGCGGGTTTCTGATCGGAGACAGGATGACCTTCGTCTCCCCCATCACCGATCGCTGGTTCGAGGATTACATCCCCGGTGCCGTGCATGAGTTCGGGTCCATCGCGGTGGAGGAGGAGGAGGTCATCGCCTTCGCCAAACGCTACGACCCCCAGGATTTCCATACCGATCCGGTGGCCGCCAGGGACACCATCTTCGGCGGCCTGATCGCCAGCGGCTGGCAGACCGCCGGACTGATGATGCGGCTCTACGCCGATCATTACCTGACCAAATGCGCCAGCCTGGCCTCACCCGGAGTGGATGAGTTGCGCTGGAAGCAGCCGGTGCGGCCGGGCGACACCCTGTCGGTACGGGTCACCATCCTTGATGCGGTGCCGTCGAAATCCAAGCCCGACCGCGGCGTGGTGACCTCCTTCATCGAGGTTCTCAATCAGAACACGGAAGTTGTTCTGAGTATGCGGGCCGTCAATATGATCGCCAGGCGCAGTATAGGTATATGTACGTAATTCGCCTTTACTAGCGGCCATAGCCCATTTGATCTACTCTGTTTTCAATAACGGAAAATAATTCCGCTTGAAGATAGGGAGATGGCGCCATGTCGGGAAAATCCGGGATCCTGGTCAAGCTGCTCTCAACGGCCGTCCTGGCTGTCGCGGGCTTCGCCATATTGTCCATGGTGGCGCTGACTCAATTACGCCAATCCATGCTCAACGATCGCATCGCCAAGGTCACCGCCCTGGCCGAGGTGGCGCGGGGCACCATCAAATCCTTCCACGACCGTGCCAAAGCCGGCGAGTTCGACGAGGCCACCGCCAAGGCCCAGGCCCTGGAGACCCTGCGCCCCCTGCGCTATCAGGGCGAGGAATACTTCTTCATCTATGATTTCGACGGGATCAACATCCTGCATCCGGTCAAGCCCGAGCGCGAGGGCAAGAACTTCCTCACCAGCACCGATGTGGATGGCAAGGCCTATATCCGCCAATTGATCGACGGCGCCAAAGCCGGGCGCGGTCTGGCCTTCTATAAATTCCCCCGCGCCGGCTCCGAGGTTGCGGTGCCCAAGGTGTCGGTGACCTTCAGCCATGCCCCCTGGAATTGGATGGTGGGCACCGGCGTCTATATCGACGACATCGACGCCGAGTTCCGCTCCGCCGCCCTGGAATTCGCCGCCATCGCCCTGCTGGTGGTGCTGGCCGCCCTGGCGCTGGTCGCAGCCCTGGCCCGCAACATCGCCTCGCCCATCAAACGGCTGGCCGAGGTGGCCCAGCGGCTGGCGCAGCAGGATTACAGCGCCCAGGTCGAGCAAAGCAGCCGCACCGACGAGATCGGCACCCTGATGGGAGCCATTTCCGTGCTGCGCGACGAGGCCGCCAGCGCCGCCGAGGCCCGGGCCGCCCAGCAGGAGGCCTACAAGCTCTCCTCGGTTCAGCGGCGCGATGCCCGCCTGAAGCTGGCCGACGACATCGAATCCTCCATCAAGCGGGTCACCGATGTGGTGGTTCAGGCGGTGGGCGAGATGGAAAGCGCCGCCAATATCGTCTCCGGCTCGGTCTCCGACGCCAGCGACCGCGCCACCAGCGCCGCCGCCACCGCCGAGCAGGCCTCGGGCAATGTCTCCACCGTGGCCGCCGCCGCCGAGCAATTGTCCGCCTCCATCAGCGAGATCTCGCGTCAGGTCCACGAATCCTCCAATACCTCGGGCCAGGCCGTGGCCGAGGCCGAACGCACCAACGCCCTGGTTCTGGGACTGGCCGAGGCCGCCGGTCATATCGGCGAGGTGGTGACCCTGATCAACGACATCGCCTCCCAGACCAACCTGCTGGCGTTGAACGCCACCATCGAGGCGGCCCGCGCCGGCGAGGCCGGAAAAGGATTTGCGGTGGTCGCCAACGAGGTCAAGCACCTGGCCACCCAGACCGCCAGGGCCACCGAGGAAATCTCCGCCCAGGTCAGTTCGGTCCAGACCCGCACCAGGGAAGCGGTGGAAGCCATCGGCGGTATCGCCGCCACCATCGGCCATATCAACCAGATCGCCGGCGCCATCGCCGCCGCCGTGGAGGAGCAGGGCGCCGCCACCGCCGAAATCGCCCGTAACGTCCAGGAAGCCTCGGCCGGCACCCAGGAGGTCTCCACCATCCTCGGGCAACTGGCCGGCGCCACCGCCGAAGCCGGCAACAGCGCCGCCTCGGTCCTGGGCATCGCCAGGCGCCTGACCACCGAAGCCGGCAGTCTGGACACGGAAGTCCATCAATTCGTGGATTCCATGCGCCATGACAACGGCGCCAGCAACTGAGGAGTCGAATGGGACGGCTGATCCGGACGCTGCTGATTGTAGGACTGACCGCTCAGTCCGTCGCGGCGGAAGCCTTCGATCCGGCCGAGGTCAAGGCCGCCGCCATGGAGGCGCGCGATCTGAGCCTTCCCACCGACCCGACACCGCCCGAGGCGATGACGGTTGCGCGCATGGGGCTGTTCAAGCCCGAGGGGGACGGCCCCTTTCCCGCCCTGGTGCTGTTTCACCAATGCGCCGGACTTTCTCCCGGCGGCCGCCCCAATGCCTCCATGCTGAACTGGGCCCGGCTGGCGGTGACCAGGGGGTATGTGGTGCTGCTGCTGGATGCCTTCGGGCCGCGAGGCATCGACAGCGTCTGCCTGGGGCCACGCAACGGCATGGTCTTCCCCCGTGGCGTCAAGGATGCCTTCCAGGCCGCCCGCCATCTGCGGACATTGCCCTATGTCCAGCCGGATCGGGTCGCCCTTGCCGGCTATTCCTGGGGTGCCATGGTCGGGCTGATGGCCAGCGGCAAGGCCTGGGCCGAGGCATTGGGCCCCGACGACCGCTTTCGGGCGGTCGTATCCCTTTATCCCGGCTGCTTCACCATCCGGCCGCGCTTCGCCGAATCCTATGAGACCCTGCCGGACGACATCGACCGGCCATTACTGGTGCTGATGGGAAGCGCCGATACGGAAACCCCGCCCCAGGCCTGCCTCGACCATCTGGAGCCCCAGCAAGCCGCCGGAGCGCCGGTGGAATGGCACCTCTATCCCGGAACCACCCATTGCTGGGATTGCATCCAGCTGGACGGCTTTTCCAAGATCGATATTCGCGGCAGCCGGGTCACCTACCGCTACGATGAGGCCGTCACCCGTGATGCCGCCGATCGGATGTTCGAGTTCCTGGGCCGGGCGATGCGATAGCGCCTGGAGGGCTTCAGCGTCAAGCTGACGCACTCCAGGCTCCTTGTCGTACGGAAATCAGGGCTCAAACGCAGCTCTGGCGTAAGAGTTTTCGGGCTTTTCGAGTCAGCCAAAAGGCGAAAAACTCTAGATCAGGAACAGATTGTCCAGGGCCTTGAAGAGGTCGTCGGCGAAACTGGCGCCCTTGAACAGCACCGGCACGCGCTTGGGCAACAGCTTCAGGATCTCGTCATCCTTGTCCAGGCTGGTGATCACCGCCAGGGGAATGTTGCGGGTGGACGGCATGGCCGACAGGGCCATGGACAGGTCGATGCCTTCCAGGTCGGGCATCATGGCCGAGATGATGACCAGATCGGGCTTGGTCTCCACCACCATGGCGAAGGCCCTGAGCGAATCGCTCATCAGCGACACCCGATAGCCGCATTGCTGCAACTCGCGCTCGACGAAGCGGGTCTGGGCGCCGTGAGGCATCACCAGCAAGACTTCCACATTGCGGATCTCGATGTCGCCCAGATCGAATCCCAGTTTGGCCGGCAACGACCGCACCAGGGTCGCGGGATCGGTATCGCCCACCTTGCCCTGGGCCATGCGGGACATCAGCTCGAAATAGCCGGTCAGATCGTCCCAGATCCGCGGCGGCACCACTGCCGGCGTGTTGGCCAGGTATTCCTCCAGCCGGTGGGCGACGGTCGCCAGCCGATGCATGCCGTAATTGGCGGCCTGGCCGCGAAACAGCACGGCGGCGCGGCGGCAATCGTTGATCAGTGTCGGCAAATCGTGGCGGCCGTTGCGGGCGGCATCGAGTTGAACATCGAAGGTCTGCAACGTCTCGGTCAGTTCCTCGACGAATTCGCACCGTAATTGTTCGACGACTTCCTGCGCACCCTTGGCGTGGTGCCCGTTGGCGGTCTCAGTCATGAATATGAACTCGCCCCTTAGGGAATTGAACCGATCCGAACACCCGGCGGCAGTCTAACGGAGCCCTCGCGATATGACCATGGTTTTAGAGTCAACCGACCCTCGACCAAAGGATCAGTCCCGCGGAAATGCCCAGTTTCCCAAGCCGGGAGAGTTGCGCCCCCGGCAAAGTTAAGTGAAACTGATTCATCGTCGTCCTCTCTCGTCAGGATCAGATTTCATTGGCCTCCGATCAAGCCATCGACCGCATCGTCCAGAGGAAACTGCTCAGCTGTTCCCCTGCCACCACGATCCTAGACGCGGCCAGGACCATGACGGCGGCCCATTGCAGTTCCATCGTGATCGTCGAGGACGGCAAGCCGGTGGGAATCTGGACCGAGCGCGACGCCCTGTCCGTCGATCTTACCGACCCCGCCGCCTTTGCCCGGCCCATTGCCGAGGCCATGAGCTTTCCGGTCAAGACCGTCCATTGCCAAAGCACCATCGGCGACGCCGGAATGCGCTTCAAGCTGGAGGGCGTGCGCCACTTCGTGGTCATCGACGATACCGGCGATGCCGTCGGCATCATCAGCCAGAGCGACGTCATCCTCGGGCACGGTGTCGAGCATTTCCTGGTTCTGCGCTCGGTACGCTCGGCGATAACCCGGCCCATGGTCATCATTCCCGCCGCCGCGACCCTGACCGAGGCGGTCAGCCAGCTGCACGCCGCCCGTGCCGACGCCGCCATCGTCCTCGGCGACGAGCACGTCGCGCCGGGCATCATCACCGAGCGCGACGTCATCCGCCTGATCGCCGGCAACGCCAAGCTGCCCCTGACCGTCGGCGAGGTGGCCAGCCGGCCGCTGCTGACCATCTTCGAGGAGGATTCGCTGCTGGCGGCCCGGGGCATGCTCGAAGAAAAGGCCATCCGGCACATCGGCATCACCGATAAGCACGGCGATCTGATCGGGTTGCTGTCCTTTTCGGATATCCTGGCGACCTTGCAATACGAATATGTCCATCGCCTGGACGAGGCCCTGAAGGAGCGTGACGCCGCCCTGATCCGTTCGCGCAAGGATCTC
>JACQAD010000173.1 GCA_016195125.1 Magnetospirillum sp. | reverse complement strand
TGGGCATCCGCATCCAGTCCCTGGACACCGACATGGCCGAGAATATCGGCCTGCCCGACCAGAAGGGTGCCCTGGTGGCCAAGGTCGATCCCGCCGGCCCCGGCGTCAAGGCAGGCCTCAAGGACGGCGACGTGGTCCTCAAGTTCGACGGTAAGGACATCACCGAGATGCGCCGCCTGCCCCGCTACGTGGCCAGCACGCCCATCGGCAAGAAGGTGGAAATGGTGGTGTGGCGCGACGGCAAGCGCCAGACCATCACCGCCACCGTGGGCGAAATGCCGGAAGACCCCGCCGAACAGCAGGTCAAGGGCAAGCCCGAAACCCCCCAAGCCCCAGGCGGGCAAGGACGGCGTGCTCTCCATCCCCGGCGCCGGCCTTACCGTGTCGTCACTGACCCCGGCCTTGCGTGAGCGCTTCGCCATCGAAGACGAGTCCAAAGGCATCGTCGTCACCGAGGTCAAGCAGGACAGCCCGGCCGCCGAAAAGGGCCTGCGCCCCGGCGATCTGATCATCGAGGCCGATCACAAGCCGGTCCGCACCCCCGCCGATCTGGGCAAGCTGATCGACGAAGGCCGCAAGGCGGGCGCCAAATCGCTGCTGCTCCGGGTCGAGAACCCCCAGCAACTGCGCTACATCGCCCTGCCCCTGGCCGAGGGCAAGAAGAAGTAGGCGGTATTTACCCCCTCCCCAAGGCTTAGCCGGGGGGAGGGGGTGACGGTTTCTCGTTTGTTCCATAAATTGATAGAGATCGTAGGGTGCCCCCTCAATGAGCAGGCCCATGGACGCGCGCAAGATCGCCGATTACATCCTTTCAAAAATCAACACTGAAGCCGGTGATTCCATCACCAATTTAAAGCTTCAGAAAGTGCTGTACTACACCCAGGGCTGGGCACTTGCCGTCTTGGGGAAGCCGCTTTTTGACGAGGAAATCGAGGCCTGGAAATATGGCCCCGTCGTCCCCTCCATCTACCACGCCTTCAAGATGTTTGGAGACGGCGCGATTCTGCCTACCCGCGACTTGGCCCCACTCACCAGCGATATTTCAATCGAAATCATCTCTTTGATTGATCAGGTTTGGGACCGCTATGGCGAAATGTCAGGCGTTGCATTGATGAAGAAGACGCATCGCGAGACGCCTTGGCTTGATGCGTACGATTGCGATGTCAGCTCCAAGCCAATTTCGAAGGCTGATATGCGGGCCTATTTCCTATGCGAGCAGGAATCGCTAATCCGAGAAAGCGGGCTTGGCCCGCCTGATATGGAAACGGCCCAATCCATCGAAAAGACGCTCGCAGCCCATGCCTGACTTTATCGTTTCGGTAAATCCCTCGGTCGAGGACTGGGTGGCGGAAAATGAGCGGCATCTTCCTGCTTTGGGAAAGACCTTTGGAATTGTCCGCAAGTTTCTTGAATGAGACGCTCGTCTCGGAATAAATCTCAAGGATGGGCGCCTGGGTGCCGAGTATCCACGTGGCAGAGATATTCCAGGTTTGCGCCGCATCGTGGTGGTTTACGCGATTGTCGGTGAAATAGTTACAGTCTCCGGTATCTGGGATAAAGCGGCAGAAACTGGGCTGATTGAACATCCTGGCCGATAGCTACTCCACCATCTCCTCATCCGCATAGCCCTGGGCATAGAGCAGGGTGACCAGATCGCCGTGATCGACCCGCACCCTGGCCTCGGCGGCCACCACCGGCTTGGCGTGGAAGGCGACGCCCAGGCCGGCGGCACGTAGCATGTCCAGGTCGTTGGCGCCATCGCCCACCGCCACCGCCAGTTCCGGGGTGATGCCCAGTTCGGCAGCAAAGGCGTTCAGGGTGGCCAGCTTGGCCTCGCGGCCGATGATGGTGTCTCCAACCTGACCGGTCAGTAGACCATCCTCGACGATCAGCTCGTTGGCGATATCGCGGTGAAAGCCGCAGGCCTCGCGCACCTTGGAGGTGAAGAACTTGAAGCCGCCCGAGACCAGCACGGCGGTGGCCCCGTGCTTGACCATGGTCCGCACCAGCTTGTGGGCGCCGGGGGTGAATTCGATACGCTCCCAGGTCTGCCGCAGGCAATCGGCCGACAGGCCCTTGAGCAGGCCGACCCGCTCGCGCAATGCCGCCTCGAAGCCGATCTCGCCATTCATGGCCCGCGCCGTGATGGCGGCGATATGATTCTTGAGGCCGGCGAAGTCGGCCAACTCGTCCAGGGTCTCCCCGGTGACCATGGTGGAATCCATGTCGGCGACCAGCAGGCGCTTGCGCCGCCCCTCGGTCTTCTGGGCCACCACGTCCACGTCCCAGCCTTCGAGGATACGGGCGGCAACCTGATCGGCCTGGCGGGGGTCGAGCCCCTGGAATTCCAGGTCGCAGGCGTGTCCCTCCGACAGCCACGAGGCGGCGCCGGCCTCGGCCCCCAGGGCGCGCAGCGCGCCGCGAACCTCGAACACCAGCGAGGAATCGAGCCCTTCGCCGCCATGGCCGGCGATCAGGGTCAGAACGTTTTCCATCACACATCCTTGGGGCTAAGACGAAGGCGGTTCCGTTTACTGCACCGCAACGCGGATTGGCAAGCAGGAAGCCCTTGGCGTGACGGCGGGAGAGGACTAAACCGAAGGTGACGACATGTTCTGGGAGGCTCCATTGTCCGTGCCGCTGCTCCGTCCCTTTCCCGGTCTGCGCCCCACCCCCGCCCATTCCGCCCAGGTGGCCGCCCCGCCCTACGACGTGCTGTCCTCGGCGGAGGCCCGGGTGATGGCGGCGGACAAGCCGCTGAGCTTCCTGCACGTCTCCAAGCCCGAGATCGATCTGCCCGAGGGCACCGACGTCTATTCCCCCGAAGTCTACGCCAAGGCCGCCGAAAATCTGCGGACCATGATCCATGCCGGTGTGCTGGTCAGGGATGCCAGACCCTGCTTCTACGTCTACCGCCTGCAGATGGGCCTCCATGTGCAGACCGGCATCGTCGGCGGCGGCTCGGTGGCGGCCTATGATGCCAACCGCATCCGCAAGCACGAATTCACCCGGCCCGACAAGGAAGATGACCGCGTCCGCCAGATCGACGCGTGCAACGCCCAGACCGGGCCGGTGCTGCTGGCCCATCGCTCCACGGCGGAGCTGGACGCAATCCTCGCCCAGGTCACCGCCCGCCCCCCGGTCTATGGCGTCACCGCCGCCGACGCCATCACTCACACCTTGTGGGTGATGGACGACGAAGCCCAGATCAAGACGATCATCCAATCCTTCGAGGCCATGCCGGCACTCTACATCGCCGATGGCCACCACCGCTCCGCCGCCGCCTCGCGGGTGGCCGCCGCCCGGCGGCGCGGTGCCGACAGCGATTCCGCCCATGAATCCTTCCTGGTGGTAACCTTCCCCATCACCGAGATGAAGATTTTCGACTACAACCGCGTGGTCACCGATCTCAACGGCCTCGACTCCGCCGCCTTCCTGAAAGCGCTGGAGGCCGACTTCGCCGTCGAGCCGGTGGCGGAGCCGGCGCGTCCGGCCCGGCCCGGTGAGTTCGGACTCTACCTCAAGGACCAATGGTACCGCCTCGGTCTCAAGAATCCGCCTCCCGCCGATCCGGTGGCGCGCCTCGACGTCAGCCTGCTGTCCGACCGGCTGCTGGGACCGATCCTCGGAATCAGGGATCTGAGAAAGGACAAGCGCATCGATTTCGTCGGCGGCAAGCGCGGCCTGGGCGAGTTGGAGCGTCGCGTCGATTCCGGTGAGATGGCCGCCGCCTTCGCCCTGTTCCCCACCGGCATGGAAGATCTGGTGGCGGTGGCCGAGTCCAATCAGGTGATGCCGCCCAAATCCACCTGGTTCGAGCCCAAGCTGGCCGACGGGCTGGTCAGCTATCCCCTGGACTGGCGGTAGCGTGCCCCCCTTACCCCTCTCCCGCTCCGGCCGCTTTCCCAAGGCCCATCGGCCGTTCTTCCTGGCGGCCTGCCTGTATGCGGCGCTGTCCGTGCCCCTGTGGGTGGCGGAATGGGCCGGCTTGCTGCCCGGCTGCTCCGGCTGCGACCCGGTGGCACGCCACGCCCACGAAATGCTGCTGGGCTTCGCCGGAGCGGTGCTGGGCGGCTATCTCTTCACCAAGATCAGCCACGCCCGGCTGGCCTTCGCCCTGGCGGCATGGCTGGCGGCGCGCATCGGCGCCTGGACGGGGATCGGAGGTTGGGCCGGACTGGTCCTGGCGCTGGCCTATCCCATCACCCTGTTCGTCCTCGGCGGCTGGCCGTTCCTGAAGGCCGCCAAATGGGGCCACAACATGGTGTTCGCGCCAACCATCGCCGCCTTCGCCCTGGCCGAGGGATTGTATCAGGCCGGGCGCCTGGGCCTGCTGGAAGCGGGCGAGCGCCGCGGCGTGCTCACCGCCTTCGACCTGGTGGCGCTGATGATCCTGGTCATGGGCGGAAGGGTCATTCCCGCCGGCATGGCCGGACTGGTACGCCAGGAGGATGCCCGGGAATTGTTCGACCGCAACCGCCCTTGGCTGGAGGCGGTGGTGGTGGCAGGCATGGCGGCGCAGATCCTGAGCGATGCCCTGGCCCTGCCCCCGTTCGGCGCCCTGGTGGTGGCAGGCGTGGCCGGGCTGATGCGCCAAGCCCGCTGGCGGCCCAAGCTGGCGCTCGGCGACGCTTCGCTCGGCCCCCTTCAGGTGGGATATTCCCTGCTGGCGGTGGGCCTGATCGCCGCCACGGCCAGCGACCTGCTGGGGATCGGCCCCGGCACCGACGCCCTGCATCTGGCCACCATCGGCGGCATGGGCGTGGTGACCGCCACCATGATGCTGCGCATCGACACCATCCGCGAGCGCCGCCAGGATGCCGGCTGGCCGCGCACCGCCATCCTCGCCGCCGTGCTGCTGGTGGGCGCCGCCGATCTGCGCATCGCCGCCCCCCTGGCCCCGGAAGTGCTGATCCCCGCCGCCATGACCCTGTGGTCGATGGCGTTCGCCCTGGTGGGGTGGAGGTTGGCGCGGGGGTGGAAGTCGCCATGAAGCCCGCCCTGGTCATCGCCGGTCCCACCGCGTCGGGCAAATCCGGGCTTGCGCTGAAGATAGCCCGCGAATTCGGCGGGGTGGTGATCAATGCGGATTCCATGCAGGTCTATGATTGCCTGCCGATCCTGACCGCCCAACCGTCGCCCGCCGACGAGGCCGCCGTGCCCCATCGTCTCTATGCCGTCCTGGCGCCCGGCGAACTGTGCTCGGCGGCGCGGTGGAGCGAGATGGCGGCGGCCGCGATGCGGGCGGCCTGGGCCGAGGGCAAGCTGCCCATTCTCACCGGCGGCACCGGGCTTTACCTGCGCTCGGTGATGGAGGGGCTGTCGCCCATTCCCGAGATTCCCGATTCCGTCCGTGCCGAGGCCCGCGCCAAGCTGGCCGAGATGGGCAACGAGGCCTTTCATGCCCGGCTGGCCCAGCGCGATTCCGAGATGGCAAGACGCCTGCAAGTGGGCGATTCCCAGCGCATGGCCCGCGCCTGGGAAGTGATCGAAGCCACCGGACGCTCCCTGGCCCTTTGGCAGGAGGACGCGCGCCAGGGCGCCGTCGCCGCCAACTGGTTCTCCATCACCCTGCTGCCCGAGCGGGCCCGGCTTTACGCCGCCTGTGACGGACGCTTCGGCGCCATGATGGCGGCCGGCGCCCTCGATGAAGTCCGCGCCTTCGAGGCCCAGAGCCACGCGCCCGACCTGCCGATCTCCAAGGCCCTGGGATTGCGGGAACTGGCCGCCCTTCTGCGCGGCGAGATGGGAGAGCAGGAGGCGATCGCCGCGGCCCGCCAATCCACCCGCAACTACGCCAAGCGCCAGCTCACCTGGTTCCGCCATCAATTGAATGCGTCGATGGTAGCTTCCGAGCAACTTTCGGAAAGTTTAATAGCCACAATCTTTCTGAAAATTCGCCAACACCTCTTGACCCCATGAGGACATGGGGATAGGTTGTGCCCCCGCGCCGCAGTGCAGCAGCGCGATTCCTTGCGTGCCCGCCGCTTTTCGCGGGCGACAACGACATAAGCTTAAGGTGCTGAGATGGTGCATCACGATACGTTGACCGGAGCGGAAATCCTCCTCAAGGCCCTGGTCGATCAGGGCGTAGAGGTCATTTTCGGATATCCCGGCGGCGCCGTACTGCCCATCTATGACGAGCTGTTCAAGCAGAACCGCCTGCGTCACGTCCTGGTCCGGCACGAACAGGCGGCGGTCCATGCCGCCGAGGGCTATGCCCGCTCCACCGGCAAGGTCGGCTGCGTCCTGGTGACCTCGGGCCCCGGCGCCACCAATGCGGTGACCGGCCTGGCCGACGCCCAATGCGATTCGGTGCCGCTGGTCTGCCTGACCGGGCAGGTGCCCACCCATCTGATCGGCAACGACGCCTTCCAGGAAGCCGACATCACCGGCATCACCCGGCCGTGCACCAAGCACAATTATCTGGTCAAGGACGTCAACGACCTGGCCCGCATCGTCCACGAGGCCTTCCATGTGGCCCGCTCGGGCCGCCCCGGCCCGGTCCTGGTGGACCTGCCCAAGGACGTGGTCCAGGCCAAGGGCGAGTACCAGACGCCCTCCAAGGTCAAGTCCAAGTACAAGCCCCAGGTCAAGGGCGACCTGAAGGCCATCGAGAAGGCGGTCGAGATGATCGCCCACGCCAAGCGGCCGATCTTCTACGTGGGCGGCGGCGTGGTCAATTCCGGCCCGGCGGCCTGTCAGCTCATGACCCAGTTCGTGCGCATGACCGGCTATCCCTGCACGCTCACCCTGATGGGCCTGGGCGCCATTCCCGGTTCGGACCCGCTGTTCCTGGGCATGTTGGGCATGCACGGCACGGTCGAAGCCAATATGGCCATGCATGGCTGCGACCTGATGATCAATATCGGCGCCCGCTTCGACGACCGCGTCACCGGCAAGCTGGACGGCTTCTCGCCGGATTCCAAGAAGATCCATGTGGACATCGATCCCAGCTCCATCAACAAGAACGTGGCCGTGGATCTGGCCATCGTCGGCGATTGCGCCCATGTCCTCGAGGACATGATCAAGGTGTGGAAGGCCAAGCAATGCCGCGTCGATGATAAGGCGCTGAAGGCGTGGTGGGCTCAGATCGACCAGTGGCGCGCCACCGATTGCCTGGCCTTCGAGAATTCCAACAAGATCATCAAGCCGCAATACGCCGTGCAGCGCCTCTACGAACTGACCCGGCACCGCAACCCCTATTTCTGCACCGAAGTGGGCCAGCATCAGATGTGGGCGGCCCAGTATCTGAAGTTCGACCTGCCCCATCACTGGCTGACCTCGGGCGGGTTGGGCACCATGGGTTACGGCCTGCCCTCGGCCATGGGCGTGCAGATGGCCCATCCCGACGCCCTGGTGGTCAATATCGCCGGCGAGGCCTCGATCCAGATGAACATCCAGGAGATGGCCACCCTGGTGCAGCATCGCCTGCCGGTGAAGATCGTCATTCTCAACAACCAGTATCTGGGCATGGTCCGCCAGTGGCAGGAGCTGATCCATGGCGGCCGCTACTCGGAAAGCCACATGATCCACCATCCCGATTTCGTCAAGCTGGCCGAGGCCTTCGGCGCCGTCGGCCTGCGCGCCGAAAAGCCCGAGGAGGTCGATGGCGTCATCAAGGAGATGATGGCGGTGGACCGCCCGGTCATCGTCGAGATGCGCACCGATGCCTCGGAGAACGTCTTCCCCATGATCATGCCCGGCATGGCCCATAACGAGATGGTGCTGGGCCCGGAGGACAAGGGGCGCGACAAGCCGGGCTCGGAGCAAGACGGCATGGTTCTGGTGTAAGGGGGAACGGACGTGAGCAAGCCCATGGAAGAAGTCAACCGCCACACCGTCGCCGTCCTGGTGGACAACGAATCCGGCGTGCTGGCCCGGGTCATCGGCCTGTTTTCGGGCCGGGGCTATAACATCGAAAGCCTGACCGTGGCCGAGGTCGATGCCGGCGAGAAGCTGTCGCGCATTACCATCGTGACCAGCGGCACCGCCATGATCATCGAGCAGATCAAGAATCAGCTGCGTCGCCTGGTGCCGGTGCACAAGGTCCATGACCTGACCATCGAAGGCCCCCATGTGGCCCGCGAACTGGCCCTGGTCAAGGTGACCGCCACCGGCGACAAGCGGGTGGAATCCTTGCGTATCGCCGACATCTTCCGGGCCCGCGCCATCGACTCCACCAACGAATCGTTCGTGTTCGAAGTGGTCGGCGCCACCGAGAAGGTGGACGCCTTCATCAAGCTGATGGAGCCGCTGGGCCTCGCCGATGTTTCGCGGACCGGCGTCGTCGCCATTGCGCGCGGACCGAATCCGATTTAGAAAGCCCGCCAGATTTTGCGCGGAGCATTCTCCGCCAGCCGAAAGGAACCTCTCATGCGCGTTTATTACGATCGGGATGCCGACGTTAATCTGATCAAGGGCAAGAAGGTCGTGGTCGTGGGCTACGGCTCGCAGGGCCATGCCCATGCCCTGAACCTGCGCGATTCCGGCGTCAAGGACGTGGCCGTGGCGCTGCGCGCCGGCTCGGCGACCGCCAAGAAGGCCGAGGGCGAAGGCCTGAAGGTCATGACCCCCGCCGACGCCGCCAAGTGGGGCGACGTGGTGATGATCCTCACCCCCGACGAGCTGCAGGCCGACCTCTATTACAATGATCTGGCCGCCAACATGAAGCAGGGCGCCGCCCTGGTCTTCGCCCACGGCCTGAACATCCACTTCAAGCTGATCGAGGCCCGCGCCGATCTCGACGTGTTCATGGTCGCCCCCAAGGGCCCCGGCCACACCGTCCGCGGCGAATACTTGAAGGGCGGCGGCGTGCCCTGTCTGGTGGCCGTGGCCCAGAACGCCTCGGGCAACGCCCTCGAGATCGCGCTGTCCTATGCCTCGGCCATCGGCGGCGGCCGTTCGGGCATCATCGAGACCTCGTTCCGCGAGGAATGCGAGACCGACCTGTTCGGCGAGCAGGTGGTGCTGTGCGGCGGTCTGACCAAGCTGATCCAGTACGGCTTCGAGACCCTGGTCGAGGCCGGCTATGCCCCCGAGATGGCCTATTTCGAGTGCCTGCACGAGGTCAAGCTGATCGTCGACCTCATCTATGAGGGCGGCATCGCCAACATGCGCTACTCCATCTCCAACACCGCGGAATACGGCGACTACGTTACCGGCCCGCGCATCATCACCGAAGAGACCAAGGCCGAGATGAAGCGCGTCCTGGAAGACATCCAGGCCGGCCGCTTCGTCCGCGACTGGATGCTGGAATGCAAGGCCGGCCAGCCGTCCTTCAAGGCCACGCGGCGCATCCAGGCCGAGCACGGCATCGAGGTCATCGGCGAGAAGCTGCGCGCCATGATGCCCTGGATCGCCAAGAACAAGCTGGTCGACAAGGCCAAGAACTAAGCTTCGGCACGGTTCTGACGATCGGGAAGGCCCCGGCGGGAAACCGCCGGGGCCTTTTTCGTCAGCGCACGAAGCGCCCGAACAGATCTTCCGCGAAAGCCGCGAATGCGAGGGGCGAACTGTCGGGGCCAAGGCCGGCCCGCCTGGCCTTCTCGATCAGGGCCAGCATCACCACCAATTCGCTCTTGCGGCCGAACAGGCGCTCGAAGACGGGAGCGGGCAGCAACAAGGCCGACTTGGTCAACATCGCCGCCATCTGTTCCGACGACAGGCCGAAATCCACCGTCAGGCGCCGCACGGTTCCGGCGCCGGTCGTGGCCAGGGCCCGGCTGGCGCGGCGCAACTCCTCGAGGCTGGGGCGGCCGAGGGCATCCTTGATCTCGGGGCGGACCAGGATCGACACCATGGTCTCCATGCGGATCAGGCGGCCGTCCAAGGACAGCAGCTTGTCCACACGGGGGCGTTCATCGAACAGGGGGGCATCGAACAGGGGGGCATCGAACAGGGGAGCGCTGGGCAGCGAGGCGCTGCCGACCACCGCTTCCGGGGGCACGGCGGGCATGGGCTCGGGCGCAGGCAGGGGCTCGGGCGCAGGCAGGGGCTCGGCCCGTAGCGGTGCGGCCTCGGCCTCGTCGCCGGGCAACAGCCGGTAATCCTGGCCCCCATCCAGCCAAGCCGCCAATTGCGCCGGATCACGGAAGTCGAGAATGCGCGCCCCCAGGGCCAGGACTTCCGGCGGGCTCATGCGGGCGTATTGCGGAATGATGGGCACTTGCCAATCGTGCAGCAGGTAGCGGTGAATGGACGAGTAAAGCAGGTCGGCGGGCGAGGACCGGGAGGCAAGACGCGCGCGGCGATGCGCCTGGGTCCGCCCCGCCAGCCATTGGGTCATGCCGCCCCATCCCAATCCCTCGGGCCGGTCGAAGCGCGAGCCCGAGCGCCCGGTCCAGGGAGCGGGCGGATTGAGACGCTGGCGGAAATGCCGCTTGGCCGCCGAGCGTACGATCATGGCCACCACCTGATTGATGGTCCGGCCACATTCCAGCGGCGTATTGTCGCTGTCCACCGGCACCAGGTTGCGATCCAGCAGAATGGGCCGGAACAGGTCACGATGGGCGCGAAAGGCCTGGAAGCAGGAATGCAGGCTTTGCCAGTCGGCCAGGATCATCTCGAACTCCCGTCCCCTGGGCAGCACCGCCAGATCCGGCACCAACCCGGTCATGATCCGAATCATCGGCCCGGCCAGACTTTCGTTGATACGCCGGCGGCGACGCTGGTTGGCGACGGCCGCGGCGGTGGCGAGGGTAGAGGATGAGGACATGACCTTAACTCCGACTCCTAACAGGGACAATTCCGAGCTCACCTGTCGACATTAGCTGGTTGTCCACGGATAAAATGTGAGGTGACTCACATAATTATGCCTTTTTTATCAGTATGATGGCTGGCAGTTGGGAATGAGTCCGGTTCATGAAACCAGACGAGATTCCCCATGTCTGATAAAGGAGAAGATCATGTCTTCCCGTCTCGCTTGCATCGGCCTCATCGCCACCGCCCTGACCGTTTCAGGGTGTTCCAACATGAAGGAATGGGAACAGCGCGCCCTGTCCGGCGGCGCCATCGGGGCGGCCGCCGGCAGTGGAATCGCCTATATCGCCGGCGGCCCGGTACTGGGAGCGGCCCTGGTCGGCGGTGCCGCCGGCGCCGCAATCGGCGGCCTGACCTCCCCGGATCAGGTCAGCGTCCACAAGTAGTCGCAAAATCGAGGCCTTTCGACACAGGATATACACATGATCCTGTTGACATTGCGCCGCAAAATGGCCTTCCTATAGCGGCGGTAAACGGGTTTCACAGCCTGTTTCACCGCCGCCTTTCCACCCCGCTTGCCCCTTTGCCGGCGCCTGTCGCCAGGGTGCCCGCAGTCAAGAGCGTTTCCATGGATCAAAACCGGGTCATCATCTTCGACACCACCCTTCGCGACGGCGAGCAATCGCCCGGCGCCTCCATGAATCTGGAAGAGAAGGTGCGTATCGCCCTGGTGCTGGAAGAGATGGGCGTCGACGTGATCGAAGCCGGCTTCCCCATCGCCTCGAACGGCGATTTCGAAGCGGTCGAGGCGGTGGCCAAGGCCGTCAAATCATCGGTGATCTGTGGCCTGGCCCGCGCCACCAAGGGCGATATCGAACGCTGTGCCGAGGCCATCCGGCCGGCGGCGCGCGGCCGCATCCATACCTTCTTGTCCACCAGCCCGCTGCACATGAAGTACAAGCTGCAGATGGAGCCGGACAAGGTGCTGGAAAAGGTCATCGACTCGGTGAGCTATGCCCGTACCCTGACCGATGACGTGGAATGGTCGGCCGAAGACGGTTCGCGCACCGAACATGACTTCCTGTGCCGCTGCGTCGAGGGCGCCATCAAGGCCGGCGCGCGCACCATCAACATTCCCGACACCGTCGGCTACGCCATCCCCGAGGAATACGCCGCCCTGATCGGCATGCTGTTCAACCGGGTGCCCAATATCGACAAGGCCATCATCTCGGTTCACTGCCACAACGACCTGGGGCTGGCCGTGGCCAATTCCCTGGCCGCCCTGGGCAAGGGTGCCCGGCAGGTGGAATGCACCATCAACGGCCTGGGCGAACGCGCCGGCAACGCCGCCATGGAAGAAGTCGTCATGGCGCTGCGCACGCGCCCCGACCTCATGCCCTTCAAGACCGGCATCAAGACCGAGAGCATCACCCGGGCCTCGCGGCTGGTCTCGACCATCACCGGCTTCGTGGTCCAGCCCAACAAGGCCATCGTCGGCAAGAACGCCTTCGCCCATGAATCGGGCATCCACCAGGACGGCGTCCTCAAGCATGCCCAGACCTACGAGATCATGACCCCGGAATCCGTGGGCCTGAACCGCTCGAACCTGGTGATGGGCAAGCATTCCGGCCGTGCCGCCTTCAAGGCCAAGCTCAAGGATCTGGGCTACGAGCTGGGCGACAACGCCGTCGAGGACGCCTTCAACCGCTTCAAGGATCTGGCCGACCGCAAGAAGGACGTGTTCGACGAGGACATCGTCGCCCTGGTCGACGATGCCGTGGTGCGCGGCAACGACCGGGTCAAGCTGGTCTCGCTGGAAGTGCTGTGCGGCACCAAGCACCAGCCGCCGTCGGCGACCCTGGAACTCTCCGTGGACGGCCAGATCAAGGCTGTGCAGGCCACCGGCGACGGCCCGGTGGATGCGACCTTCAACGCCATCAAGGCACTGTTCCCCCACGAGGCGCGGCTGCAGCTTTATCAGGTCAGCGCCGTGACCCAGGGAACCGATGCCCAAGCCGAAGTCACCGTGCGCCTGGAAGAAGACGGCAAAACCGTCAACGGCCAGGGCGCCGAGACCGATACCCTGGTGGCCTCGGCGCGGGCCTATGTCAATGCGCTGAATAAACTTTTGGTCAAAAGAGAAAAAACAGCCCCCGACGCGACCGGGGCGTGATATAGCACGCCCACTCGGGAATTTTTATGACGACTTGGATTCGCCGGCAGCCCCTGGCGGATCGGTTTGACTGACGACATCGTAGTGTGAGCGAGGGATTATGTTTTCGAAGCTGACGGGTTGGATGTCCGCCGATATGGCGATTGATCTCGGGACCGCCAATACTCTGGTCTACGTCAAGGGCCGCGGCATCGTCCTCAATGAGCCGTCGGTGGTGGCCATCGCCGAGGAAAAGGGCAAGAAGAAGGTTTTGGCCGTTGGCGACGAGGCCAAGATGATGCTGGGCCGTACGCCGGGCTACATCCAGGCCATTCGCCCGCTGCGAGACGGCGTCATCGCCGATTTCGAAGTGGCCGAGGAGATGATCAAGCACTTCATCCGCAAGGTTCACAACCGCCGCTCCTTCGCCAGCCCGCTGGTCATCGTCTGCGTGCCCTCCGGTTCCACCGCCGTGGAGCGCCGCGCCATTCAGGAATCAGCCGAAAGCGCCGGAGCCCGCCGCGTCTTCCTGATCGAGGAGCCCATGGCCGCCGCCATCGGCGCCGGCCTGCCGGTCACCGAGCCCACCGGCTCAATGGTGGTCGATATCGGCGGCGGCACCACCGAGGTGGCCGTGCTGAGCCTGGGCGGCATCGTCTATTCCCGCTCGGTGCGCGTCGGCGGCGACAAGATGGACGAAGCCATCATCGCCTATATCCGCCGCAACCATAACCTCCTGGTGGGCGAAGGCTCGGCCGAGCGCATCAAGAAGGAAATCGGCTCCGCCTGCCCGCCCGAGGACGGCGAGGGCCGCACCATGGAGATCAAGGGCCGCGACCTGATGAACGGCGTGCCCAAGGAATTGATCATCTCCGAGCGTCAGATCGCCGAGAGCCTGGCCGAACCGGTCGGCGCCATCATCGAGGCGGTCAAGGTCGCCCTCGAGCATACCGCTCCCGAACTGGCCGCAGATATCGTCGACAAGGGCATCGTGCTCACCGGCGGCGGCGCCCTGCTGTCCAACCTGGATTACGTGCTGCGCCACGCCACCGGCCTGCCGGTTTCCATCGCCGACGACCCGCTGTCCTGCGTCGCCCTGGGCACCGGTCGCGCCCTGGAAGAGATGCCCAAGCTGAAGAACGTACTAACCAGCATGTATTGATCGGCGTCTCGCCGTAATATCTGGTTCTCTGATACTAGATATAGTAGTGTGGGCCTGATGATTCCGCTTCCGATCTTGGGAGCGGACATCGCTGGAACGGAGGGGCTCGGTGAAGCAGTCGGGTGCGGCAGGTCGGCTCGCGACGTTAAGGCTGCTGGTCCAGCGTTTCGCGTTCTTGTCCCTGATCGTGGCCTCCGTCGCCCTGATGATCCTGGGCAAGGCCGACATCCTGCTGATCGAGCATACCCGCACCTTGGTGGCCGACGCCCTGGCCCCCATCCTCGACGCCATGGCGCGGCCCGCCGCCACCATCGCCCAGGTCACCGACAATTTCCACGAACTGGCCAATCTCCGTACCGAGAATGCCCGCCTCAAGGAAGAGAACGCCAAGCTGATGCATTGGCAGACCGTGGCGCGACGTCTGGAAGCCGAGAACCAGATTCTGCACGAAAACCTGAATTTCGTTCCCGATCCCGACCCGGCTTTCGTCACCGCCCGGGTCATCGGCGACATGGGCTCGGCCTTTGGCCAGAGCATGCTGCTGGGGGCCGGCTCCAAGGATGGCGTGCGCAAGGGTCAGGCCGTGCTGACCGGCGAGGCCCTGGTCGGGCATGTGGCCGAAGTGGGGCTGCGCTCGTCGCGCCTGCTGCTGATCACCGACATCAACGCCCGGACCCCGGTCCTGCTGGAAGCCACCCGCACGCGGGCCATTCTCACCGGCGACAACACCCAGCGCCCACGCCTGAGCTATATCTCGGGCAGCCCGACCATTTCCGTGGGCGACCGGGTGGTGACCGCCGCCTCCGGGGGCGCTTTCCCGCCGGGCATTCCCATCGGAGTGGTGTCCTCGGTCACCGACGGCATTGTCCGGGTCGAGCCCTTCGTCCAGCGTCATCGCCTGGAATTCGTCTCCATCATCGATTTCGGCCTGGGCGGCATCCTGCCCTTCGAACGGCCGCCGCCGCCCGAGCGCCGGCGCCGGAGTAAGGAAGAGTGAAGGCCTCGGTCTGGGTGAAGATGGACACCTGGGTCCGTCACCTGGTCCCCTTCGGCATCACCTTGTTCCTGCTGCTGCTGACCGCCATCCCCACCCATGCTCCCGGCTTCTCGGGCATCGCCCCCATGCTGCCGCTGATGGGGGTCTATTACTGGGCCATCTACCGCCCCGATCTGTTGCCGGCCTGGCTGGCCTTCGTGGTGGGGCTGCTCTACGACATCGTCGCCGGCACGCCGCTCGGCGTGAATGCCTTGGTGATGCTGCTGGTCCAGGGCACCGCCGCCTCGCAGCGCAAATTCTTTCTGGGCAAGTCCTTCGCCGTCACCTGGTGGGCGTTCGGCCTGCTGACCGCCGGCGCCATCGGCATGGCCTGGGTGCTTATCTCGTTCATCAAGGGCCGTGCCCTCGATGTCTCGCCGGTGATCTTCGAGTATCTGATGACATTGTCGCTGTTTCCGTTGCTGACCTGGACCCTGGCTCGGACGCAACTGGCCTTCCTCAAGGAGGTCTAGGCGTGTACCACGACAACGATCGCGCCAAGATGTTCTCCCGCCGCGCCCTGATGCTGGCCGGCGGCAAGGCCACGCTGATGGGAGCGCTGGCGGCGCGCATGTACTATCTGCAGGTCATGGAGGCGGACAAGTATTCGGTCCAGGCCGAGGACAACCGCATCAGCACCCGCCTGCTGGCTCCGCCGCGCGGCCTGATCCTCGACCGCAACGGCATCGCCATGGCGGTCAACCAGCACAATTACCGGGTGATGGTGGTGGCCGAGCAGACGCCGTCCCTGGACTATACCCTCGACGCCCTGTCGAAGATCATCAGCATCGGCGATGGCGACCGCGCCCGCATCCACAAGGAAGTGCGCCGGCGGCGCAGCTTCGTGCCCCTGAGCGTGCGCGAGAACCTGACCTGGGAAGAAGTGGCCCGCGTCGAGGTCAATGCCGCCGACCTGCCCGGCGTGATCATCGACGTCGGACAGAGCCGCTATTACCCGCTGGAGAGTCTGGGCGCCCACATCCTGGGCTATGTCTCGGCGGTCTCGGAGGCCGAATTGTCCGGCGACCCGCTGGAGGAATTGCCGGGCTTTCGCATCGGCAAGGGTGGTGTGGAGCGGGTCTACGATCTGGCTCTGCGCGGCAAGGCCGGCACCTCGTCCCTGGAGGTCAATTCCGTCGGCCGCGTCATCCGCGAGTTGGAGCGCAAGGAGGGGGAGCCCGGCGTCGACCTCAACCTGACCCTCGACATGAAGCTGCAGGAATATGCCGCCCAACGCCTGGGCGATGAAAGCGCCGCCGTGGTGGTGATGGACATCCACACCGGCGACGTGTTGGTGATGGCCTCGACCCCCTCCTTCGACCCCAATTCCTTCAACCGCGGCCTGTCCGGCGAGGAATGGAAGGAATTGTCCACCAACCCCCGCTCGCCGCTCACCAACAAGGCCATCGGCGGCACCTTCGCGCCGGGCTCCACCTTCAAGCTGGTGACCGCCCTGGCCGCCCTGGAGGCCCGCGACATCACCCCGGAAATGCGGGTTTTCTGCTCCGGCCATACCCAGCTGGGCTCCATCAAGTTCCATTGCTGGAAGAAGGAAGGCCACGGTGCCCAGGATCTGGTCAGCGGCATCAAGAATTCCTGCGACGTCTATTTCTATGAAGTGGCGCGGCGCGTCGGCTACGAGAAGATCGCCGAGATGGCCAAGCGCTTCGGCATGGGCGCCCCCACCGGCATCGACCTGCCCGGCGAGAAATCGGGCATCATTCCCAACAAGGCCTGGAAGCGCGCCGCCCTCAAGCAACCCTGGCATCCGGGCGAGACCCTGATCAATGCTATCGGCCAGGGCTATGTCACCGCCACCGCCATGCAATTGGCCACCATGACGGCGCGTATCGCCAATGGCGGGTTCGCCGTCATCCCCCATGTCGCCCGCGACCAGATCACCGAGAAGAGCGCCAGGCCCCGCACCGCTCCCGCCTGGCCCAGCCTGGACGTGTCGCGCCAAAGCATCGCCCTGGTCAGAAAGGGCATGTTCGCCGTCTCCAACGAGCCCGGCGGCACCGCCTATAAGGCCCGCATCAGCCAGGAGGGCATGTGGCTGTCGGGCAAGACCGGCTCGGCCCAGGTGCGCCGCATCACCATGCGCGAGCGCGAAACCGGGGTGAAGAAGAACGACCAATTGCCGTGGAAGGAACGCGATCACGCCCTGTTCGTGGCCTATGCCCCCGAGGAGAATCCGCGCTATTCCATCGCCGTCATCGTCGAACACGGCGGCGGCGGCTCGGCGGTGGCCGCTCCCATCGCCCGCGACATCATGATCGAAGTGCAAAAGCGCGACATGGCCCGCGTCGCCTCGGACAGCACCGCCCCCGGCACTCCGCCCGATCTGAGGAGGTTCTGATGCTCCGGCCCATGCCGCGCATGCCGTCACGCCTCAACCGCACCGAAATGTCCATGCGCGACAAGATCTGGCAGATCAACTGGTCGCTGATCGCGGTGCTGACCTCCATTTCCGCCATCGGCTTCGCCACGCTCTATTCGGCGGCCCAGGGATCCATGGAGCCCTGGGCCTTGAAGCAGATGGTCCGCTTTGCCATCGGCATCGGCCTGATGATCACCGTGGCCATGGTCGATCTGCGCTTTTGGATGCGCCATGCCTATACCTTCTACGGTATCGCCATGGTGCTGCTGGTGGCCGTCGAGGTAAAGGGCACCGTCGGCATGGGCGCCCAACGCTGGATCGATATCGGCTTCATCCAGCTGCAGCCCTCCGAACTGATGAAGATCGCCCTGATCCTGTCGCTGTCGCGCTACTTCCACGGCGCCAGCATTCAGGAGATCGGCCGGCCACTGTTCCTGATCCCGCCGTTGATCATGGTCTTTACCCCCGCCGCCCTGGTCCTCAAGCAACCCGATCTCGGCACCGCCATGATGCTGGTCCTGTCCTCGGGCGCCCTGTTCTTCATGGCCGGCGTGCGCATGTGGAAATTCGTGCTGGTCATCGCCGGCGGCATGGGCGCCGTTCCCGTGGCCTGGCAATTCCTGCGCGAATACCAGAGAAAGCGCGTCCTGATCTTCATGAACCCGGAAGACGACCCCCTGGGCGCCGGCTATCACATCACCCAATCCAAGATCGCCCTGGGATCGGGTGGGGTGTTCGGCAAGGGTTACATGATGGGCACCCAAAGCCGCCTGAACTTCCTGCCGGAAAAGCAGACCGATTTCATCTTCACCATGTTCGCCGAGGAATGGGGAATGATGGGAGGGCTGGTTCTGCTGGGCCTCTATGCCCTGCTGATGGCCTACGGCTATGCCATCGCCATGCGTTGCCGCTCGCAATTCGGCCGCCTCGTCGCCCACGGCATCACCACCACCTTCTTCCTGTATTTCTTCATCAACACCGCCATGGTCATGGGGCTGGTGCCGGTCGTGGGCGTGCCGCTGCCGCTGATCTCATACGGCGGCACCGCCATGCTGTCGCTGCTGCTGGGCTGGGGCCTGGTGATGAGCGCCTATATTCACCGCGACGTGCCCATCTCGCGCCGCGGCATGAGCGACGACTGAGCCCCTCTTTCAGGGATTGACGAGGCCACGTGAATGCCCGGACCAAGCCCGGGCATGACGAGGAGGATGGCGTCCCGCTTACACGTCGCGTTCGGGGTCGATATCGAAACGGCGCTTGCCGTACTTGCCGGTGAATGACGGACCGTCGTCGATCTCCACATGATCCCGGCCATAGGTGGCGTGATGGATCAGGCGTTCCTGCAATTCCATCATATGCTGCCAGTACTTCATCATCTGGTTGGCCGAACTCATCCAGCCTTCCATCAGGGAACGCTGCATCTCGATCAGATTTTTCATGGGATCGGTGGTCATTGTCTTGCTCTCCTAAGCCCCTCGCCCCCGGCCGGTCCTTATTGCAGGCGAACCGGTTAGAGTGATGAAACCTATCCTAGCGCAGACGATGACCGGGTGCCAGACACAGCCGGAACAGGGCGGCTATCCCAAGCTCACAGAGCGGCCAGGGCCGAGGAGCGGTCGGCATAGATGGAGAGGATCTTGGCGAAGCCGGAAACGTCGAAAACTTCACGGATATGGGGCTTCATGGCACACAGCGCGAATTTGCGCGTTCCCCGCGTCATCTTGGCCCCCACCAGCACGACGCGAAGGCCGGCGCTGGAGATGTAATCCAACTCGGAAAAGTCGATCAGGATCTTGGGAGCACCGGCATTGACCACCGCGAGAACGCGGGCCTCGAAGGCCTTGGCGGTCGAGCTGTCCACGCGGGCCAGGGGCACCAGCACGGTGGCTTCGCCTACGTTTTCTTCACGGATTTCCATAACCAGACCGTCTCCTAAGCCGTAATCATCTTGCGCAGGGTGGTGGTGTTATGACCACCCTCGTGCGCATAATCCGTCCCGTCCATGAATTCCTTTACCAGGAACACTCCCAATCCGCCAATAGGGCGGTCGTCCACGTCCAGATCCAGGTCGGGCTCGGGCGCTTCGATGAAGGGATTGTACTCCTTGGCATCGTCGACGATGCGCGTAACGAACTCGCATCCGTCATACGAAAATTCAACCTCTATCGTATGGACCCCCTCGTCGTCATATCCATAGGAGATGATATTGGTGATGAGTTCGTCCAGACATACATTCAGGTTAAACGCCAGTTTCTCGGGCAAACCGTGCTTCTCGACGAAGGCGTCGGCGATCAGCGCCAGCCGCTCCAATTCACCCACATCGTTGACGATGGAGGTTTCGACCCGATCCGGTTCGGCCATTCGGATCGGCGGCGGGGCTGCCTCGGCTTGCCGTGCCGGCAGGGCCGGGCGCACCACACCCCGCAGGACCGGCATGGCGGCGGGCGCCTCACCGGCACCCTCGACCATTCGCTCCTCATCCAGGCGAGGCCCGGCCGGCTGCGTCTCCGGCTTGCCGTCCATCTCGTTTTCTCCCGTCGCCTGAAACCCGGTCAGCATCAGCCGCCGCTGGGGCTCCACATGCGCATCCACGTCAATGGAAGCCTGATCGAAGCGCAAGGTCAACATGGTGATGTCGTCGAATTGTGGCGCATTGCCGACGAAGGCCTCGACCGAGCGCAGAACCTGGGCGATCACCGCTTCCGGGGTGCTGTCCTCGGTGCGGCCCAATTCGGCGATCAGACGGGGCTCGTCATAAAGGGTATCGACGGAATCCTGGGCCTCGGTGACACCGTCGGTATAAAGGTGGACCACGTCGCCGGGCTTCAGGGTGAAACTGCCGGTCTCGTAGTCCAGATCCTCCATCACTCCCAGGGCCACGCCCGAGACGACGCGGATGGTTTCCACCACCTTGTCGCCCCGCAGGATCATGGGCGGCGGATGGCCCGCGTTGCAGAAGGCGACTTCGCCATTGCGGGTATCGAGCACGCCGTAGAAGCAGGTGGCGAACAGGGTCTGGGGATTGTCGCGCGACAGCATGGTGTTGACGAAGGCCAGGCACTCGCCCGGGCTGGCCGACAACGGCGCCACCGCCTTGACCAGCGAGCGGGTGATGGCGATGAACATGGCCGCCGGCACACCCTTGCCCGAGGCGTCGCCGATGACGAACCCCAGATGGTGGTGATCGATGAGGAAGAAGTCGTAGAAATCGCCGCCAACCTCCTTGGCCGGGACCATGGAGGCATGGATCTGGAACTCGCCCCGATCCGGGAAGGGGGGAAAGACCTGGGGCAGCGACGACAATTGCAGTTCGCGGGCGAAGTCCAGTTCCTGGCGAAGCGCCGCCAACTGGTCGCGGGTGCGCAAGGCCTCGCGCAGGATCTCCACGTCGCGGGTCCGCTCGGCGATCAGGGATTCCAACCGTTCATGCTGCTCGCGGATGCGCGCCGACATGGTTTGGAAGGCAACCGCCAGCACGTCCAGTTCGCCCTTGGCGCCATTTCCGCCCTCACCGTTGGCGGCCGAGCGGCTGGACAATTCCTCGATCTGCTTGAGGTCGCCCAGCACCGCCTCACGGGCATCCTGCTCGAGCATCTCGGACAGTTTGAGCATCTGCAGGCGGATGAACAATTCCTGGCGGCGGCGCTGGCGCTCGCGGCGTTCTTCCAGCAGGTCGATCTTGATGGCGTTCTCGCGGAACACGCCGACCGTACTGGCGATGCGGCCGATCTCATCATTGTCGTGGCGCACGTCGAGCGTCACCGAGGTATCCCCCCGTGACAGGGCGTTCAGCACCGTGATGGCCTGATCCAGGGGATCGAAGGAACGGCGCAGATAAACCGAGAAGACCGCCAGAACGAAAATCAGGAAGCAGCCCACCGCGCCGATGGCGATCATGCGAATCTGATACTGCCGGGCCTGGGTATCGGTGGAATCCCGGGCGCTGACCAGGGCGCCGATGACCCGCCCCTCGCCATCACTCAGCGGGAAGACCACCACCGAGTAAAAGCGCGAACCGTCACGCCAGGTTTCCAGGCGGCTCTTGCGGACGGAAATCTTGGATTCGAACACCTTCCACAACAGGTCGTTGGTGCCGTCGGTCATATGGCCGCTACGGTCCACCAGGAAGACGTCCGAGCCGGTGGAGGTCTTGAACTCCTCCAGCGGCGGCCGCAGGTCCGAAACGATGGTGGCGGTTCCCACCACACTCCCGTCCAGACTGTTGAGCGGCAGAGTGATGGCGGCGATGAACTGTTTGTCGCTGTTCTGCATGATGCCGGTCCGGGCCTTGCCGGTCTCGGCGATCAGGCGGATGGTGCCCGAATCCACCAGGGGGGTCTCCAGCAACGAGCCCCTGGACGAATACAACAGGTCTCCGTCCAGCCCGACGATCTCGACCCGCGACCCCAGGCCCCGGCGCGACAGATGCTCGGCGGTGCTCACCATGGACTCGCGCACCTGGGAGGGGCTCTTGCGGGTGATGGCCCCGATCATGTCCTGATTGGCGGTGACCACCGGTACCGCCGCTTCCAGGCGCTGCACGGTGTTTTCCACCAGCTTGTCCCAGAAGATCTGCTGGCCGTTCAACGTCGCCTTGGCGTAGCGCTCGTCGGCCAGTTCCTCGTTCTTCAAGCCGGCAAAGGTCAGGCCCGCCACCAGCAGCGAGTAGGTGATGGTCACGATCAGGGTGACGCGCGTGCGAAGTAGCATCAGCCCCCCCGCCCCGTGGCGACCGCGCTCTCCACCGCCACGGGCATGCCCACGCCCGGCGGCAGGAAGCCGGCCAGAATGTCGAGATATTCCTTGGGCTCGAAGACCTTCAGCCCCTTGGCGCGGAAGGCGGCGAAGGCATCAGAGCCCGGCAGCGAGCCGTATTGGCGGTGGCTGGGCATAGCGCGGCAGAGCCCCCGGATGGACGTTGTAGGTTCCGAAATGGGGAATCTCGTAGATGTTGGGCTTGAAGATCAGCGAGAAGCGGGCCGAGATGATCAGATCGGGGGCAAAGGCCCGGATCTTGGCCTCGCCCTCGGGGCCGTTGAGGTCGGAGATGCTCTCGATAGCGATATCGTGCCGCGCCGCCAGTCCGGCGAAGGTCAGCAAGGGCGCCCCCTCCCCCCCGGCCCGATCCAGTAGCGGGAACAAAATATCGATGGGCAGGTCGCGCTCGAAGAATTTGATCTCGGCCAGTTCCGGCACGGAATTTTCCACCGGCCGGGTCTTTTCCGACATCAGCACCGTGATCCGGCAATCGCCGAGACGGGGCAGAAGGGTGTTGAGAACCAGCGCCCCGGCCAGATCCATCTTGGTGCAGACGATGATCCGCAGCGGCTTGGTCACGGCTTGATCTCCTTGCCCTCGGCGCGGTCGATCACCTCGGCCAGCCCCAGCAGCTTCATGGGCGGGAAGAGGCCGAGCTGGCGTACAACCGGCATATTGATCAGCACCGACAGACGCTTGGGCGCATCAATGGGAATGTCGCCGGGCGCCATCTTGTGAACCAGGATCTGCTCGGCCTTGTAGGCGGTCAGCTGGCCCACCGTGTAATAGCGGTAGACGCCGCCGAACATGGCCTTGGAGGTCACCACCGGATTCTCGGCGGCGGCGAAGGTGGGAATGCCGTGATCCAGCGCCGCCTGGGTCAGCAGGTCGCGGTTGATGTTCAGGAAGGTGTCCGGCGGAATATAGATGAAGTCGACCCTTGCGGCCTTCAACTCGGCGACCTTGAGGGCGATGCTGGCCGGTCGCGGCTTGCCCTCGGCCACATCCACCGGCAGGGCGACAAGATCGAAGCCCATGGAATGGCCGATGCTGGTCAGCTGCTCCACCGCCACCTGGGAGTTGCGCTCCAGCGGATTGAACACCATGCCCAGGCGCTTGAGGGGGCGATAGGACTGGATCAGGTTGACCTGGGTCTCCATGGGAACCAGATAGGTGGTGCCGGTGATGTTGCGGCCCGACGAGACCAGACTGGGCACCACGCCGCCCAGGGGCTGCGAGACGATGGCGAACACCGCCGGGATCTTGG
The DNA here is from genome assembly GCA_016195125.1 of Magnetospirillum sp. Taxonomy (GTDB): domain Bacteria; phylum Pseudomonadota; class Alphaproteobacteria; order Rhodospirillales; family Magnetospirillaceae; genus Phaeospirillum. The sequence continues at coordinate 14,638 of JACQAD010000173.1, read as the reverse complement.
TGATGTGCGATTGCTTGTCGGGATCGTCATACCGGCCCAGCATCTCCTCGGTGACCGTGGTGCCCCAGGTGAAGACCAGATCCACCTGCAGGCTTTTGGCTTCGGCGACGAATTCCTTGAGCTTTTCCTTGTCCTGGCCGGCGTCGCGGATGATCAGCTCTACCGGAATGCCCTGGTTGGCGAAGTAATCCTTGAAGCCCTGGGCCGCATCCTCCCAGCCACGCCACAACGCCATGTAGATGCGGTAGGGCTTGGCGGCGGGTTCGGCGGCCCAGGCGCCGCCGGTCATCGGCCCGAGGAAGAGGGCGCACAGCATGACGGCAAGGGATGCGAGGCGTCTCATTCTCCCCACTCCGTCTCGATATGGGGGCCGGCGTGGTAGGCGAAGGACAACAGCGCGAACACCGAGGCCAGCCCCGCCACCACCACGCCCAAGGCGATGATGGCACCGTTATAGCCGTAGGCGGGAATGAAGCAGGCGGCCAGCAGCGGCCCGGCGAAGCTGCCCACCCGCTCGGCCAGACGCAGGAAGGCCAGGACATTGGTCTGGCCCATGATCCGGCACTCGGTCCAGCACAGATCGGGGATCATGGCCAATTGCGGCGAGGCCGACAGACCCTGGGAGATGCCCAGCAACCAGATGGAAACGGGGATCACCACCACCGGCTCCCAGAAGAAGGGCAGCACCAGGGCGGCGCCACCGATCAGTCCACCCACCGCCACCAGCCCGGCCTTCCATCCCACATGGTCGGCGAAGCGCGCCACCAGCGGCGACATCAGCACCACGGAAATGGGATAGGCCATCATGATTCGCGCCATATCGCCCAGATCGATATTGGGATTCTGGCTGAGCGTCAGGGGGACCAGGAAGAACAGGAAGCCGGTCAGCGCGATCTTGCTGGGAATGGCGGCGAAGGCCACCAGCACCGAGAAACGCCAGTTACGCAGCAGACGCAGGAACTCGCGCTTGCGCGGCGCCGCCGTCTCGGCATTGGGTTGCGCGCTGTCCAGCAGCCGGTAGATCAGCACGGCGGTAACGATGGTCAGTATCGCCGCCACCCAGAAGGTGGTGCGATACCCGACGCGCTCGGCCAGAACGCCGCCGAAGCCGGTGCCGCAGACGCTGGCGGTCAGCACCGCACCCACATAGACGCCCAATCCCTGAGCCCGTTTCTGCTGGTGCGAGACCTGGGCGATGTAGCCTTGGCAGGCCATGGTGATGAAGGCATATCCCAGCGCCGTGGCCATTCGCCACAGGATCAGGTCGTAGACGCTCATGGCCAGGGCGGACATGACGAAACCGATGGTGGCGGGAACCAGGCCGATCAGGAAGACCCGGCGCGCTCCCACCCGATTGGCCAGCATGGCGGCCGACGGCGAGGCCAGGGCGATCACCAGCATGAACAGGGCGATGGGCAGGCCGATCACCATTTCCGGCGACAGGCCCGGAATGGGCGCATAGAGGTCGCGGATGTAAAGGGGCATGAACGAGCGCGAGATTTCCTCGGCGAACACGAACAGGAACAGGGGCAGGCGGATGTCGGTGGCCTGATGCTCGTTGACCGTCTCCGGCTGGCCGGTGCGGGCGAAGCGGAACAGGAATTTCACCCTGGATTCGATATCCCTGACCTGCTCGACCACGCCCGGATCGAAATGAGCCGATTTGACCTCGTCCAGATAGGCCTCGAGACGGCGGAACAGCGTGTCGGCGTAGCGGATGGCCCCGTTGAATCCGTGCACGAAGCGGCCAACCTCGTCGTCGGAGGTAACCCCGGCCATGAAGCCGAAATCACCGCGCCGGACCTTGTCGATCACGGTCCCGACCACGCGCATGGGTCCGGTGATGTTGAAGGTCACCACGAAGAGGAGGATTTCAACGGCGATCAGCAATGCCACCAGGGTCACCACCGCCAGATCGATGGCGATCTCCATCAGACGCTCGCGGACGTAATCCTGGTCCGTGCCCACATGAACCTGTCCGACGCGCCCCGCCTTGGTGACCAGCGGTTGGGCCATGTCGATGAAGGGGCCGAGAATGGATTTATGGGCGTGATCGACCTCACCGAAATCAGCCGAGGTGTAGAAGGACTCGATGCTCGCCTTGTCGATGCCCTGCATGAACAAGACGTTCCCCTTGCGGTCGGTGACGGCCAGATAGCGGATTTCAGGATTGGCCGCCAGAACGGGAGAGAAGAACTCACCCATTCCCTCCAGCTTATCGAGGGGAATGCCGAAATTGACGGCACGCTCGATGGACGCTTCAAGGTCGCGGCCGATGGTTTCGGCCTTCTTGTCCATTTCCGGGATCAGACCCTGGCTGAACTCGGCCATGGCATCGATGGTCACCCACGCCACCGGCGGCACCAGAACGATCAGGACCAGCAGCAGCAGGCGGATGAACAGCGGGCGGGTGCGGTCGAGGGTCATGGCCATGGTCTATTGCAACCGGTCGAGGCGGCCGACCTCTTCCGTGGCGTCACGGATATGGTCGACGGTTTCGCGGGTCTTGGCAACGAATTCGGCGAAGCGTTCCTCGAAGGCATCGCCGCCGCCCTCGGGAATGGCCTGGCCGCCGACGCTCATGACCTCGGTCAGGGTCTGCTCCATGCTGCCCAGCTTGCGTCCCACGCCTCCGAACAGGATATAGAGGCCGAGTACGGCCACCACCGAGAACACCGCCACGGCCATGGCGATGCTTTTGCTCAGTTGGACCATCAGCCCGGAGAGCCCCTTTTCCACATAGGCGATGGGATAGCGCAGCACCACGCCACCCTCGACCTTGCCCAGATTGTTGACCAGGGGCAGGCCGACGATGAGGTTGTCCTCGTCGATGACGCTGAAGGACAGGGATTGGGAACTGCCGGTGCGGATGGCCTCGAACAGGCTGTCGGCGACCTTGGTGCCGATGGCGCCGCGATCGGTGTCGAACAGCACCTCGCCGCGGAAATCGTAGACTTCGACCGCCAGAATCTGGGCATCGCGGGATTTCTCCCGCTCGATGATTTCCTGGACCTGGCGCAATTGACGCAGAGCAAACCCCAGGTTGAGATTGTCCTCCACCCGTTTCTTGATGGTGAAGACGACGAAGCTGTAGCGGGATTGGACCAGGGAGGAGTAAACGCTTTCGAACTTGTAATATGCGAAGAAGGCGGCCATCAACTGGGTGAACAGTAGAATGGAAACCAGCGCCAGCGAGACCTTGCGGGCAAGCGACCACCGCACCGGCCGAGCCGGCGGAAGGCCGGCCCCCGATCCGCCGGCGACACTGGAATGCCCCATCAGTTCCAACGCCCTCTTCCCTTTCCTCGGTCGGCGGTTGAACCCAACCTCCGAAGCGATTAGAAGCAGCTTATAGGATATTTGACCACGCTGTCCAAGGCTCCAGGGGTGGAAAATCACATGGTAGGCCGAGAATTTTCCGCTCCTCTTCAATTACGGCATGAGACGAACAGCAGATTTCAATGACTTCGGGACGTCACACGACAGTGTTCACCTCAGACAATCCTGTACTCGCGACATATCCAATCGGTATCTTTGATTCCGGCGTCGGCGGCCTGACTGTCGCCGCGGCCATCCGCAAGGCCATGCCAAACGAGCATCTGCTTTATCTTGGCGACGTGGCCCGCCAACCCTACGGCACCAAATCACCCCGCACCGTGACGCGCTATGCGGTTCAGGCGGCTGAATTTCTGGTTGAGACGGGAATCAAGGCGCTGGTGGTGGCCTGCAACACCGCCTCGGCGGTAGCCCTGGACGCCATTGCCGAGCGCTTTCCCGACCTGCCCGTGCTGGGCGTGGTCGAGGCCGGTGCCGCCGGTGCCGCCCGCGCCTCGGCCAGCGGCCGGATCCTGGTGGCCGCCACCGAGGGCACCTGCCGTTCGGAAGCCTATGAGCGCGCCATCGCCCAGCGGCGCGACGACGCCCAGGTCCGCTGTATTCCCTGCCCGCTGTTCGTGGCCCTGGCCGAGGAAGGCCTGACCGACGGCCCCATCGTCGAAAGCGTCGCCCGCCACTATCTCGCCCCGCTGTTCGACCAGAGCGAAGGGGCCGATTGCCTGGTCCTCGGCTGTACCCATTTCCCGCTCTTGGCCCCGGCCCTGGCCCGCCTGGCCGGTCCCGGCGTCACCCTGGTGGATTGCGCCCAGCCGGGCCTAGGCCTCTCCTGCAAACATGGAGAGACGGATGCGCATCGCCTTGGTCACCGACGCCTGGACCCCGCAGCGCAACGGCGTGGTCCGCGTATTGTCCACCCTGAGCCGGACGCTGGAGGATATGGGCCACCGGGTCGGTGTGATGGAACCCTCGGCCTTCACCACCATCCCCTGCCCGTCCTATCCCGAGATTCCCCTGTCGTTGCTGCCCGGTGCCCGGTTGGGGCGGATGCTGGCCGACTTCGCGCCCGACGCCATCCATATCGCCACCGAGGGGCCGCTGGGCTGGGCGGCGCGGTCGTGGTGCCGTAAGAAGAACTTGCCCTTCACCACCGCCTACCACACCAAATTTCCCGAATATGTCCGGGCCCGTACCGGTGTACCGCTGTCCTGGCCCTATTGGGTGATGCGGCGCTTTCACGGCGCCTCGTCGACGGTGCTGTGCCCGTCGCCCTCGGTCTATCGCGAGTTGACCCAGATGGGCTTCACCGCCGCCGCCGCCTGGTCCCACGGCGTCGATACCGCCACCTTCCGGCCCATGGGCAAGGATTTCCTCGACCTGCCGCGGCCCATCTTCATGTATGTGGGCCGGGTGGCGGTGGAGAAGAACCTGCCCGCCTTCCTGTCCCTGGACCTGCCCGGTTCCAAGGTGGTGATCGGCGACGGCCCGGCCCGAGCCGGGCTGATGAAGCGCTTTCCCGACGCCCATTTCCGCATCGTCAACGGCGATGGCGAACTGGCAAGGGCCTTCTCCGCCGGCGATGTCTTCGTCTTCCCCAGCCTGACCGATACCTTCGGGCTGGTAATGCTGGAGGCGCTGGCCTCGGGGGTGCCGGTCGCCGCCTTTCCGGTCCCCGGCCCCCTGGACGTGATCGGCGGCGCCCCGGTCGGCGTGCTGGACCACGATCTGCGGGCGGCGGCCATGCGGGCCCTGACCATCTCGCCGGTCGAATGCCGCCATTACGCCACCCGCTTTTCCTGGAACCGGGTCGCGGCGGAATTCCTGGGATATCTGCGCCCCCTCACCCGACACGCACGAGCGTGTTGATCTTTGCCCGACGAGGACTCACACTGGCGCCCCTTTGATTGACCTGGGAACCGCGCCTTGACCCTTGCCCGACTTGCCCTTGCGCTCGCCCTCGTCGCCGCCGCCCCCGCCGGGGCCAAGTCGGTGTGTGGCTCGCCGGAAGAGATCAGGGCGGCACAATTGCGCCAGTTTCACTACCAGCTTCAGGTCGCCGCCCTCAATTGCCGTGGCGACGATCCCTCGCTGCCCGGCAAGTGGAGCGCCTATGTCCACCATCACGGCGCCACCCTGTCCGATAACGCCAAGATCATGCACGGCTATTTCGTCCGCAACGGCAAGGGTGCCGCCGGTTTCGACCGCTTCAACACGGTGCTGACCAATCGGGAATCGGTGCGGGTTCACGAGACCGAGGGCTATTGCGAGATCAACGCCCCCCTGTTCGACCGGGCGGTCGCCGCCAGTCCGGCCCAGCTCCACCATCTGGCCGGCGAGGTCATCGGCAAGCCCCTGGACATGCCCGCCTGTACCGAGGCCGCCGGCGCGGATAAGCCGGCGGAGAAGAAGACACCTAAAAAGACCGCCAAGGCCGGTTAATCCTCGTCCTCGGCCTTGCGCCGCGCCGCTTCCCAGTCACGGGGCAGGATCATGTCGGCGGCCCACAGGCCCTTCTTGCCCTGCACCGCCTGCTTCTGGGCATCGCCATAGGGGCCGTCCTTGGCGGCCCGCGCCACCCCGGCCTGGACCATCAGGCGTCCAATGTCGCCATCGGCGGAGCGGCAGCGTCCCCACAACTGGCCCGCAGCCACATCGAGAATCTCACAGGCCACCCCCTTGGCGACCAACTCGGCCATGCGTTTGCGCGCCGGGCGGGCGCAGTCGAAGTCTTCCTTGGTGGCCTTGCTCCCGCACAGATCCTTGCGCCCCGGCACGGTGAGGCCGGCCAGGGCGATATGCAGGCCCCGCACCTGCAAGGCGCCGGCCTCAAAGCCCTCGGCCCTGCCCCAGACGCAGGCGCCGCCCTCGGCATCCTCGGCGCAGCGAAGCGCCCCCGCCTGGGCGGAAGACGCTGCGATCATAGCGAGGAGACCGAGAAGGATTGCATGCATTGGGCGAGAATAGCCCGCCTTACGGCGTCGCGTCGATTCTGAATCCGGCGTGGCAGGCGGTGCAGCGGTCCAATTGCCCGATCAGCCGGCGATGGAGGTTGGGCACATCCTCGCCCCTGGCGGCGGCGGCGGCGAAATCGTCGAAGCCCCCGTGCAGCTCCATGGCCTGTCGCTTGAAGTCCAGGGGCAGCTTGGCCAGCAGCGCCGGCGCCCGGTCGTGGGAGCCCTCCACCCCCATCAGCCCCGCCGCCCGTCCGGCCTTGGCGCCGTCATTCTCGGCCAGGGCGGCGGTGATGTCTCTGACCACCACCAGCAGGCCCCGCATCTCGGCCAGGACGAAATCGCGCTCGGCGGCACTCATCAATACCGCCTTGCGGCCATCGGGGGCCGGGGCGGTGCTGCCGTGCACGAAGACGAAGCCCAATCCGGCGATGGTCGCCAGCCACAGGACCAGGGCGGCGATGCCGATGCGATTGCTCATGTTTCCTACCCCTTGCAAAGACCGGCGCCATCATGGACCTGCGGCGGCGCGGGGCCTTGAGCCTTATCAAGCGGCCCTGGACAGCCTATCGCCCCGCGGGGTAAAACCGCCCGTTACGCAGCACCTTTACACCCACTCACGCCCACCAGCTCACGATGGATGCCATGCAGACAGCCAACGATATCCGCCGCACTTTCCTCGACTTCTTCGAGAAGAACGGCCACTCCGTCGTGAATTCCAGCCCGCTGGTGCCGCGCAACGACCCCACCTTGATGTTCACCAATGCCGGCATGGTGCAGTTCAAGAACGTCTTCACCGGAGCGGAGAAGCGCGATTACGTCCGCGCCGCCACCTCACAGAAATGCGTCCGCGCCGGCGGCAAGCACAACGACCTCGACAATGTGGGCTATACGGCGCGGCACCACACCTTCTTCGAGATGCTGGGCAATTTCTCGTTCGGCGATTATTTCAAGGAGCTGGCCATCGAGCTGGCCTGGAATTTGATCACCCGGGATTTCGGTATCGACAAGAACCGGCTGCTGGTCACCGTCTACCATGACGACGATCAGGCCGCCGACGCCTGGAAGAAGATCGCCGGCCTGCCCGAGTCGCGCATCATCCGCATCCCCACCTCGGACAATTTCTGGGCCATGGGCGATACCGGGCCGTGCGGTCCGTGCTCGGAGATCTTCTACGATCACGGCGAGCACATCCCCGGCGGCCCGCCCGGCAGCCCCGACCAGGACGGTGACCGCTTCATCGAGATCTGGAACCTGGTGTTCATGCAGTTCGAGCAGGTGGACAAGCAGACCCGAATCCCCCTGCCCAAGCCCTCCATCGACACCGGCATGGGCCTGGAGCGTCTGGCCGCCCTGCTGCAGGGCAAGCACGACAATTACGACATCGACCTGATGCGCAGCCTGATCGAGGCCTCGGCCGACGGCTCCAACACCGATGCCGACGGCCCCTTCAAGATCAGCCACCGCGTCGTCGCCGACCATCTGCGCTCGTCGTCCTTCCTGATCGCCGACGGCGTGCTGCCCTCCAACGAGGGCCGCGGCTATGTGCTGCGCCGCATCATGCGCCGGGCCATGCGCCACGCCCATCTCATGGGCTGCACCGAGCCGCTGCTCTGGAAGCTGGTTCCGGCCCTGACCCGGCAGATGGGCGAAGCCTATCCCGAACTGGTGCGCGCCAACGCCCTGATCACCGAGACCCTGAAGCTGGAGGAAACCCGCTTCAAGGTGACGCTGGATAAGGGACTCAAGCTGCTGGACGAGGAAGTGGGCCGCATCGGCAATGGCCAGAAGCTGGCCGGCGACGTGGCGTTCAAGCTCTACGACACCTACGGCTTCCCCCTCGACCTCACCCAGGACGCCCTCAAGGCCAAGGGCATCGGCGTCGATACCGACGGCTTCGCCACCGCCATGGAGCGCCAGCGCGCCGAGGCCCGCAAGGCCTGGTCGGGCTCGGGCGAGGCCGCCACCGAAAGCGTGTGGTTCGAATTGCGCGAAAAGGTCGGCGCCAGCGAATTCCTCGGCTATGACGCCGAAGAGGCCGAGGGCAAGATCGTCGCCCTGGTGGAAAACGGCAAGGCGGTGGAAGCCGTCCATCCCGGCCATCAGGTGGCCATCATCGCCAACCAGACTCCCTATTACGGCGAGTCCGGCGGTCAGATGGGCGATACCGGCATCATCACCGTGGCCGGCGGCAAGTCCATCGTCACCATCACCGACACCCAGAAGAAGCTGGGCGACCTCATCGTCCATTTCGGCATTGTCCAGGGCGGGCCGGTGGCGGTGGGCGAGGATGCCCATTTCGCCATCGATACCGAGCGCCGCGATGCCACCAGGGGCCACCACTCGGCCACCCATCTGCTGCACGCGGTGCTGCGCCATACCCTGGGCGATCACGTCACCCAGAAGGGCAGTCAGGTCGGGGCCGACCGCCTGCGCTTCGACTTCGCCCACAACAAGGCCCTGTCCGCCGACGAATCCCGCGCCGTCGAGGCCCTGGTCAACCACCAGATCCGCGCCAATGCCCCGATCGCCACCAAGGTGATGACCCCCGATGACGCCATCAAGGCCGGTGCCATGGCCCTGTTCGGCGAGAAGTATGGCGAGGAGGTCCGCGTCGTCTCCATGGAGGGCTTCTCCACCGAATTGTGCGGCGGCACCCATGCCAAGCGCACCGGCGATATCGGCGGCTTCAAGATCGTGGCCGAAAGCGCCGTGGCCTCGGGCGTGCGCCGCATCGAGGCGGTGACCGGCCCGGCCTTCCTGGCCTGGGCGCAGGCGCAGGAAGACCTGCTGGCCAAGGCCGCCGAGACCCTGAAGGCGGCGCCCGCCGATTTGCCGGCCCGCATCGCCGGCCTGATGGAGGATCGCCGCAAGCTGGAACGCGAACTGGCCGAGACCCGCAAGCAATTGGCCACCGGCGGCGGCCAGGGCGCCACCACCAAGAGCGTCAACGGCATCACCTTCGCCGGCAAGGTCTTGGACGGCGTGCCCGCCAAGGATTTGAAGGGCATGGCCGACGAGATCAAGAAGCAGATCGGCTCTGGCGTCATCGCCCTGGTGGCCACCGCCGACGACAAGGCCTCCATCGTGGTCTGCGTCACCGACGATCTGACCGCCAAATACAGCGCCGTCGATCTGGTCCGCATCGGCTCGGAAGCCCTGGGCGGCAAGGGCGGCGGCGGCCGTCCCGACATGGCCCAGGCCGGCGGCCCCGACGCCTCGGCGGCCCAGGCGGCGGTGGACAGGATCGAGCAGGCCCTGGCGGGGTAGACGGTTCTTCGCTCCGTCATGGCCGGGCTTGTCCCGGCCCCGCCTTTTCCTAGGGAAGGGAGAAGTCCGTCACCCCCTGGCGGACAGGAACTCGCTGAATTCCCGGGAAATGTTGCGCAATTCCACCTTTGTCCCGACCCGGTAGGCCTGAAGCCGCAAGACGCCGACCAGGGCGACGATGGAGGCGCTGATGCGTTCCAGTCCTGCGAAATCGAAAATCACCACGGCATTGGGACAATCCACCACCTGATCGAAGCCGGATTCGATACGGTCGAAATCCTGGTCATCCAACTGACCGACCAGACGAAATACGGTGCTGGCATTTTCCTGAGCGACGATGCATGTCATGGCGAGCCTCTATCCGCCGAGTTCGCCGCCGCCCCCCTTGGGCCATGACGTATTGCAACTCGGCTCCCTGACCAAAAGATGTAATTCCTAAATATAGCATCCATATACTTTGGGTGTATCGAATCTGCAATCTCCTGGTAAATGGATTGCAAATGGGTGCCGTTCAGGGCTCGCGGAAGCTTTCGTCCAGGGCTCGGAAGATGGGATAGATGAAATAGCTGATCACCCGGCGCGAGCCGATCTTGATCTCGCCCGAGACGGTCATGCCGGGGATCAGGTGGAAATCGGCAGGGATCTTGCGCAGCGTCTGGTCGGTGATGGCGATGCGGGCCCGGTACATCTGCTGGGGGCCGGTCATGCCGCCCTTATCCACCTTGATGGTGTCGCCGCCGATGATGTCGAGGCGCCCGGCCAGGGTGCCGTGCTGCTGGTAGGGCAGGCTTTCCAGCTTGAGACGGGTGAAGTCGCCGGGGCGCAGCATGGCCACATCCTGGGGCTTGACGTCCAGTTCGGCCTCCAGGGGGGCGTCGCGCGGCACCAGGGTGATCAGCGGCTCGGTGGCGCTGGCCATGGAACCGGCGGCGCGCGGCGCGATTTCCAGCACCACCGCGTCCTCGGGCGAGGTCATCTGCACCAGGCTGGAGCGTCGCTCCTGCTTTTTCAGATCCTCGGCCACCTTGTCGCGTTCGCGCCTGGTGGTCTGTAATTCCTGGGCGGTCTTGGAATTGAACTCGCTTTCATACGAGCCGCGCTTCTCGCGCACCGTCGCCAGCTTCTGGCCGATCTCGCGCGACTGGTTGGAGAGGTGGTTGACGTCGCGCTCGGCCGCCGTGCGTCGTGCCTCGGCTTCCAGCACCTGCAGCCGCGAGCCGGCATCGCGCTGCACCAGGGTCAGACGCATCTGCTCGACCTCGCGGGCGATGCGGGCCGTGTGCTCGGCATCGGCGACCTCGCGCTTCAAGGTGGCGATGGCGGCGCTGCTTTCGGCGATCTCGGAATCGTAGGAGGCCAGAGCGGCCTTGCGCTCGGCATCGCGCCGCGCCCGAATGTCCTTTTGCTGGGAATCCTCTTTGGCATCGTCGGAATAGCGGTCGGGCCGGGCGCCGGCCAGCTCCGCTTCCAGGCGCTTGACCTGGGCGTCCAGGCTTTTCAGCTGCGCCCGGCTGGCGGCGGTATCGGCCTCGGCGAAGGTGGCGTCCAGGGTGGCCAGCACCTCGCCCTTGGCCACCGTCTGGCCGACCCGCACGCGGATGGAGCGGATCATGCCGGTTTCCAGGGGCTGCACCACCACCTTGGCCGAAGTGGTGACCAGCCGGCCCTCGGCGGTGACGATGCGGTCGATCTCGGCCAGCGAGGCCCAGGTGACGGCGAAGACGATCATGGCCACCACCGCCAGCAGCGTCCATTGCGCCGCCTTGGGCGCCGGGCGCTGCTCGATCTCCACCATGTCGGGCTGGAATTCCAGGAAGGCATCGGCCTCGCTGGGCAGGGCCGAACGCAAGATGGCGGGCAGACGGCGCCACAGGGGCTCGGGCGGCACCTCGACCGGCACCAGCGCTCCGCCCTTGGCCGAGGGAAGATCAGGGGGGGCGGGCTCGAACTCGGCGTCCACCGGCTCGGCTCCCCCGTCGCGATGGGCCAGCACCACATGGCCATGCGCCAGGACGGTGAACGTCCAGGAATGACCGGTGCCGCCCAGGGTGGCGCCCTGACCCAGATCGGCCAGTTGGAGTCCGTCCTTGATCAGCCGCACGGTCCCGCTCTGCACCACCCAGGCGGGACCGGCGGCCTCGCCCTGGCGGAAGATGACGGCGCCGTCCTCGTAGCTCATGCGGCCGCTCATGATTGCCCGCCCTCGGGCAGCGCCATGAAGCGAGTCTGCTGGCGCCACAGATGCTGATACAGCTCGGAGCGCCGGAGCAGTTCGGAATGACTGCCGCTATCGACGATCCTGCCCTGGTCGAATACCAGGATGACGTCGGATTCGGTCAGGCTGGACAGGCGGTGTGAAACGATGAACAGGGTGCGGCCCCGGGCGATATGGGACAGGTTCTCCTGGACGATGGCCTCGGATTCGGGATCGAGGGCGCTGGTGGCCTCGTCGAAGATCATGATGAGCGGCTGGGGCAGCAGGGCGCGGGCGATGGACAGGCGCTGCTTCTGACCGCCCGACAGGTTCGAGGCGTTCTCTTCCAGTTGGGTGTCGTAGCCCTGGGGCAGGCGGCGGATGAACTCGTCGGCACCGGCGGCACGGGCCGCCGCCACGATGGCGTCGAACGAGGCATCGGGGCGCGATACCGCGATGTTGTCGCGCACCGAGCCCCGGAACAGAAAGCTCTCCTGCACCACCACCACCCCGATGGAGCGGCGCAGATGGGCCAGGTCGATCTCGCGGATGTCGTGGCCGTCATAGCGGATCATGCCGGTCTGGGGAAAATACAGACCCTGCAGCAGCCGCGTGAAGGTGGTCTTGCCCGAGCCCGAGCGTCCGACCACCCCCACCACCATGCCGGGGCGCACCTCCAGCGAGATACGGTCCAGGGCGGGGGCCGGGCAGCCGGGATAGTAGAAGGACGCCTCCTCGAAGACGATATCGCCGGTCAGCGCCGGACGCAGGCTGGCCGAGGCCGAGGTGATTTCGGTCTTGCGGTTCATCACCTCGCCCAGCATGCGGATGGACAGCGACACCTGCTGGAACTCGTTGATGATGGAGACCAGCTGCACCAGCGGCCCGCTGACCCGTCCGGCCAGCATCTGGATCGCCACCAGTTCGCCGACGCTCAAGGTGCCCTTGAACACGAACAGGGCGCCGAAGAACACCACGGCGATGGAGGACAGCTTGTCCAGCCCGCCCACCAGGGCGTTGGTGGCCACCGAAATCCGCCGGACCAGAAATTGCCGGGTCACCGAATCGGCGGTGCGGTCGTTCCATTGCTTGCGGCGGAAGGGCTCGATGGCCAAGGCCTTGACCGTGCGCATGCCGTGGATGGTCTCCACCAGCATGGCCTGCCTGGCGCCCTCGGCCTGATAGGCCCGTTCCAGGTTGGAGCGGAAGGTGGGCATGACCAGGAAGATGATCCCCGCCACCAGGGCCGAGAACAGCAGCACGATGCCGGCCATGGGCACCGAATAGACCAGCAGGATGGGAATGAAGATCAACAGCGCCGTGGCATCCAGGGTGGTCATGAACAGCTTGCCGGTCATGAACTCGCGGATGGTCTCGGTCTGGCCCATATGCTTGGTCAGCACGCCGGCCGAACTCTGTTCGAAGAAATGGATGGGCAGCCGCATCAGATGGTCGAAGGTCCGCGCCGCCAGCCGCACGTCGATCTTGTTGGTGGACCACAGCAGCAGGTAATTGCGCAAAAAGCCCAGGATGGCATCGAACACCACCGCCACCACCACGCCCGCGGTCAGCACGTAGAGGGTGGATTCGGCGTTGTGGACCAGCACCTTGTCGATGACGATCTGAAAGAAGAACGGCGTCGCCAATCCGATCAGGTGCAGGAACAGGGCGGCCAGGGCCACATGGCCGAACGCGCTGCGGTGCTTGAGGATCTCGGGGATGAACCATCTGAGGCCGAAGGGCTGGTTCTCGTCATTGAGTTTGTGACGGCGCTTGATCAGGACCAGATCGCCGTCCCAGACATCGGCCAGTTGCTCGCGGTCCACGAACAGAAAGCCGGGCCGATCGGCCAGGGGATCGATGATGGCCAGTTCCTGGCGGCCCTGATCCTCGCGAAAGCCCGAGAAGATGACGCCGTTGCCATTCTTGAGGATGCCCAGGACCGGATAGGCCTCACCGATGGCGGCCAGGCGGTCCCAGCCCACCTTGACCGCCCTGGCCTTGAGCCCATGCTCGGCCGCCATGCGCACCACCATGGAGGGCGGCACCAGGGCGCCATCCATGGCGAAGTCATGGGCGAGGCGTTCCGGTGTCAGGTCGATACCATGATGCCGCGCGATCAGCGCCAGACATTGCAGCACCGTCGAGCCGGGCCGCCCCGCCGAATCGGTCATGAGGCGATGTTACTTCTTGAAATTGGGCGAAGCGGGCTCGGCACCGCCGGCCTGCTCGTTGCGCTTCAGGACGCCGGCCTCGACCAGCTTGTTGACGAGATCACCCATGGTGTTCAGCGAGTGCAGGAAGCCATCCACCGGCATGGCGATGCGCTGGCGGACTTCCATCTTGCCCTGGCCCGAATCCGTGGGCTCCAACGAAACCAGCTCGATACGGACCACGCCGCTGACGAAATCGACCCGGCCCACGCCATCGGCAAAAATCTCGGAGACCATGAATGCTTCCTCTTCTTTATCATCGGCAAAACGACAATCGTGTCGGTGCGGGGCGATGGTGCGCCAAGCCCGCCTCCGGGTCAATCGGCCAAGCACCCGATGCTAATCGGTCAACGCTCTGATCAAATGATCCGTATTGCGCAGGCGTTCGGCCAGCTGGCGGGCCATCAGGCGATGGAAGGCGGCGGCCACCTCGGGAGCCTCCGCCTCCATCCGTTCGAGATTGCGCGCCGTCAGGCGATAGATGGTGCAATCCTGATCCGCCACCACCGAGGCTGAACGCTCCTCGTTGAGGTACAGGCCCATCTCGCCCACCACCGTGCCGGCATGCATGGTCCGCAACCGCACCGACTTGCCGGAATCGGTGGTCAGCCGCACCGTCACCTGCCCGGATTCAAGGATGAACATATCGCTGGCGGCCGAGCCCTGCTGCAGCACCA
>JACQAD010000102.1 GCA_016195125.1 Magnetospirillum sp. | reverse complement strand
CCTGCTGGCGCTGAACGCCACCATCGAGGCGGCCCGCGCCGGCGAGGCCGGCAAGGGCTTCGCCGTGGTCGCCAACGAGGTCAAGCATCTGGCCACCCAGACCGCCAAGGCCACCAGCGAGATCGCCGAACAGATCGGCGGCATCCAGACCACCACCCAGAGCGCCGTCGCCGCCATCAAGACGGTGGGCACCGCCATCGGCCGCGTCGATGAGGTGGTTTCCTCCATCGCCGCCGCCGTCGAGGAACAGAACGCCGCCACCCAGGAAATCGTGCGCAACGTCCAGGAAGCCGCCGACGGCAACCACGAGGTCACCCGCAATATCACCGAGGTCTCATCCGCGGCCAATGCCACCGGCGAGATGGCCAACAATATGTTCAAGGTGGCCGAAGTGCTGGAGGAATCGGGAACCAGCCTGGGCAAGCACGTGGAAACCTTCCTGTCCAGCGTCAAGGCGGTGTAGGGGGCAAGGCCCCCTTCCCTACCCCGCCAGCGGCACCGAGCAGATTCCGTCGCTGCGCGGGCAGGTTTCGGCGATGGGCTCGGCCGTCCTGGTCAGGCCGACCCAGGCCTCCACCTTGGCCTCGTCGAATCCGGCCATGCGGCGCCCGTCCGCTTCCATCAGCGGACGGCGGATCAGCAGCGGGTCCAGGCACATCTCGGCCAAGGCCTCGGCCTCACCCACCAATTCCGGCACCACCGCCCCGGACTTGACCCGAGGCGCGGCGCGATTGAACCAATCAGCCACCGGCAATCCTTCGAAGAATTGACGCAAGCTGGCCGGAGTCCAGGCCTGAGCCCTGATGTCGAGGGCGATGACATCGTGTCCGGATTGCGACAACACCTGCTTCTGGCGGGTGTTGTTCATGCATCCGGGCTTTTCGTAGAACACGATCACGGCCATGTCCGGGCCTCCTCCGGTTATTGTTCGGTCTTGTGCTTTTCGGCCACCGCCAGCAGGGCGGCGACCTGTCCCCTGATTTCCTCGGCGACATTCTTGTCCAGCTTGCCCAGCCACGCCGCCGGAATATCCCGCACTCCATAGGTCGCTCCCGCCAGCATGCCGGCGATGGCCCCGGTGGTATCGGCATCGCCTCCCTGGTTGACCACCTCGATCAGGCAGGTCCGAAAGGAATCGGTCAGGAAGTAGAAGTGCAGCACCGTCTGCATGGTATCGACGATATAGGCGGTGGACTGGCCCCGAAACACCTCGAACTTAAAGCATTTATGGCGCTCCACCAGCCGGTTGGCCTCCTCCTTGGCTTCCTTCATGCCTTGGCCCAGGACCAGGGCCTGGGTCATGCGGGCCAGGGCCAGGGTGGCGTCGTCCGACAGGGGATGGTGGTGGGTGACGCGGCTTTGCGCCAGGGTCCACTCCTCGAGAAGGTCAGGGCGCTCCAGGGTCGCCAGGGCCATGGGCAGGTTGCGCATGGCGGCGCCGTTGCCGGCATCGCCTTCGCAATAAACGCCCTCGGTGGTGCCGTTGGTGATGTAGCGGCGAATGCCGCGACGGCAGGTGTTGCCCACATCCACCGGACCACCCTTCAGCCACAGGGCGAATTCCTCGCAGACATCCTTGATATCCAGGGTCTGATGCCGCACCAGCGAGCGGCCCAGGCACAGCGCCATCTCGGTATCGTCGGTGACTTGGCCGGGGGCCAGATGCAGCCAGCCGCCGCCGATCATCTTGCGGTGCAAGCCGTACTTTTCGCGGATTTCGCCCTTGGTCAGGAATTCGACGGTGGCGCCCAGGGCGTCACCGACGGCAAAGCCGAGATAGGCGCCCAAGGCGCGCTCCTCCAGGCTGGGGCCGGTCGTCTGGGTACGGTCGATGAATGGCAATCGCATGATGGGTCCAATCAGAAATAGTCGGCCTTGACCCGGTAGTCGCCGCCGACCACCAGATACTCGCCCTCGCCCTTAAGCGGATGGATGGGCAATAACGTATTGAAGAAGATCACCTTCACCACCGGCACCTGAACGGTAAGAATGGTGTCGCCGAAGCAATCGGCGACGGAGCGATCCGACGAGAACGACGCCAGGTTGTTCATGCGGATCACCACGTTCTTCTTGTCGATCCGCTCGACCACCTGATGTTCGTCGAAGGAATTGATACCCCGGTAAAGGGTGAGGTGACGCTGGGCCGGCGCCGCATGGCAGGCCAGGGCCCACTGGCAGAACTCGTAGAGCATGTCCAGCTGGCAGTAGATGGAGTTGTTGTGGAAGCGCGACGACATCTTCTCGTCCACATAGGTCATCCAGCCTTCAGTGGAAAAGCGGGTGATCATCTCCTTGTGATAGGTGGGGAACAGCCCGAAACGGCTTTCCACCCACCCCTTGAGCACCGCCCCCTCGGGCGAGTTGGAATCATAGCCCCAGCCCTTGAGCAGGCGCAGGAAGCTGGAACGGTAGCGCCGCACTCCCGGCTTGCCGCCCTTGGCGGCCTCGTCCTTCTCGTGCTGTTCCGGGTCGATGCCGAACATGGCGACCATGTATTTATAAAAGGCATCTCCGGCCTCGATCAGACCGTCGGCCAGGGACAGCATCTCGAACATCTGGCCGTTCATTTCGCGGACGCCGGAAATATGCAGCTCACGCGGGGACGCGTTGAAATCAGCCGATCCCAGCAGGTTGGTGGACAGGCCCACCAGATTGGTGCTGTGGCCGATGCTTTGCGCCCTGGTTTCCGTCATGACCCTGTCGCATCCCCCCTGAATCATCGCGCCCGCGTCTCTCGCGCGATGCACATGCAAGACTCATACCTTTCGCACGGGGCGAGAGCCGTGGCGACAAAGGGCAGGGAAAGGCTGGGGCTGTTGGGGTTGTAACACTCCAATCCCCCATTGTCGGATTCCGCACAGACGCACAAAAAGCGGGCAAGGCTGCGACACACCGCGCCAAGTCATTGTTTTTGCATGATATTTATTTCTCGCTGCGTCGCACCAGAAATTGGCACGCCCATTGCGATGAGGATGCCGTGGCGGTGGCCCTGTCCTCGCCGAGCAAATTATAGGCTAACCACCGAAAGGAAATTACCATGGTTCGTCAGATCGCTTTCTACGGCAAGGGCGGTATCGGTAAGTCCACCACCTCCCAGAACACCCTGGCCGCTCTCGTCGAGATGGATCAAAAGATCCTCATCGTCGGCTGCGACCCCAAGGCCGACTCCACCCGCCTGATCCTGGGCTGCAAGCTGCAGGACACCGTGCTGCACCTCGCCGCCAAGGCCGGTTCGGTGGAAGACCTCGAACTCGAAGACGTCATGAAGATCGGCTACAAGGGCATCAAGTGCGCCGAGTCGGGTGGCCCCGAGCCGGGCGTCGGCTGCGCCGGCCGTGGCGTCATCACCGCCATCAACTTCCTGGAAGAGAACGGCGCCTATGACGACGTGGACTACGTGTCCTACGACGTGCTGGGCGACGTGGTCTGCGGCGGCTTCGCCATGCCGATCCGCGAGAACAAGGCTCAGGAAATCTACATCGTCATGTCCGGCGAGATGATGGCCCTGTTCGCCGCCAACAACATCGCCAAGGGCATTTTGAAGTATGCCGGTTCGGGCGGCGTCCGTCTGGGCGGCCTGATCTGCAACGAGCGTCAGACCGACCGCGAAATCGACCTGTCCGAGAGCCTGGCCGCCAAGCTGAACACCCAGCTGATCCACTTCGTGCCGCGCGACAACGGCGTGCAGCATGCCGAGCTGCGTCGTCAGACCGTCATCCAGTACGCTCCCGACTCCAAGCAGGCCGGCGAGTATCGTGAACTGGCCAAGAAGATCCATGCCAATGGCGGCAAGGGCACCATCCCGACCCCGATCACCATGGAAGAGCTGGAAGACATGCTGCTCGAATTCGGCATCATGAAGTCCGACGAGCAGGCCCTGGCCGAGCTCGAGGCCAAGGAAAAGTCGCTCTGCAGCGCTGGTTAATTAGCTGGTAAACGGTGGGCCTTCCTAAAGGGTGGAAGGCCCCCTTCCCAAAGCTGAAGGAGAGGGCCATGAGCCTCGATATTACCAACGATACCGCCGCCGCCGAGGCGCTGATCAAGGAAGTCCTTGACGCCTACCCGGAAAAGTCCGCCAAGCGCCGTTCCAAGCATCTCTCGGTGGCCAAGCCCACCGAAGAGGATGGTGTGACCGGCTGTGGCGTGAAGTCCAACATCAAGTCGATCCCCGGCGTCATGACCATTCGTGGCTGCGCCTACGCCGGTTCCAAGGGCGTGGTGTGGGGTCCGGTCAAGGACATGGTCCATATCAGCCATGGCCCGGTCGGCTGCGGCCACTACTCCTGGTCCCAGCGCCGCAACTACTTCAACGGCACCGTCGGCATCGACAGCTTCGTCACCATGCAGGTGACCTCCGACTTCCAGGAACGCGACATCGTTTTCGGTGGCGACAAGAACCTGGACGCCATGATCGACGAGCTGGACGTCATGTTCCCGCTGGCCAAGGGCATCTCCATCCAGTCCGAGTGCCCGATCGGCCTGATCGGTGACGACATCGAGGCCGTCGCCAAGAAGAAGCACAAGGAAACCGGCAAGACCATCGTCCCGGTCCGTTGTGAAGGCTTCCGCGGCGTCTCCCAGTCGCTCGGCCACCACATCGCCAACGACGCCATCCGGGATTGGGTCTTCGAGAAGGGTGTGCCCGAGTTCGAGACCGGCCCCTACGACGTCAACCTGATCGCCGATTACAACATCGGTGGCGACGCCTGGCCGTCGCACAAGTTGCTGGAAGAGATGGGCCTGCGCGTCATCGGCATGTGGTCCGGCGATGCCACCCTCTCGGAAATGGCCCGCGCTCCCAAGGCCAAGCTGAACCTCATCCACTGCTACCGGTCGATGAACTACATCTGCCGTCACATGGAAGAGAAGTACGGCATCAAGTGGGTCGAATATAACTTCTTCGGCCCGACCCAGATTGCCGCCAGCCTGCGCAAGATCGCGGCCCAGTTCGACGAGACCATCCAGGCCAATGCCGAGAAGGTCATCGCCAAGTACGAGGGTCTGGTCGCCGACGTCGTCGCCAAGTACAAGCCCCGCCTCGATGGCAAGACCGTGATGCTGTATGTGGGTGGTCTGCGCCCCCGTCACGTCACCAACGCCTACGAAGACCTGGGCATGAAGATCGTCGGCACCGGCTACGAATTCGGCCACAACGACGATTACCAGCGCACCGGCCATTACGTTAAGGAAGGCACGCTGATTTATGACGACGTGACCGGCTACGAACTCGAGAAGTTCATCGAGAAGATCCGTCCCGACCTGGTCGGCTCGGGCATCAAGGAGAAGTACGCGACCCAGAAGATGGGCGTGCCCTTCCGCCAGATGCACTCGTGGGATTACTCGGGTCCGTATCACGGCTATGACGGCTTCGCCATCTTCGCGCGAGACATGGACATGGCCATCAACAGCCCGGTTTGGAGCAAGTTCAAGGCCCCCTGGAAGGCCGCCTGAGCTTCCGACTTTAACCGTTAACGTGTTGTTTCCGTTGAACTCCTCCCCGCGCATCGCCCAACAACCGGGGGCGCGGGGAGTTGAGAAGGAGAGAAGCTATGCCTCAGAGCGCTGAAAAGACCAAGGACCACGTCACCCTGTTCCAGGAGCCGGAATACAAGGAGATGTTCGCGGACAAGAAGGCCCAGTTCGAGGGTCGCCCGTCCGACGAAGCGGTCGCCGCCCAGTCCGAGTACACCAAGACCTGGGAATACCGGGAAAAGAACTTCGCCCGTACCAAGGCGGTGATCAACCCGGCCAAGGCCTGCCAGCCGCTCGGCGCCGTGTTCGCCGCCGCCGGTTTCGAAGAGACCATGCCCTACGTGCACGGCTCCCAGGGCTGCGTCGCCTACTTCCGCTCGCATCTGGCCCGTCACTTCAAGGAGGCCGTGCCCTGCGTGTCCGACTCCATGACCGAGGACGCGGCGGTGTTCGGCGGCCTCAACAATCTGGTCGACGGCCTGCAGAATTCCTACACCCTGTACAAGCCCAAGATGATCGCCGTGTCGACCACCTGCATGGCGGAAGTCATCGGTGACGATCTCTCGGCCTTCATCTCCACCGCCAAGGAAAAGGAATCGGTTCCGGCCGATTTCGCCGTCCCCTTCGCCCACACCCCCTCCTTCGTCGGCAGCCACACCACCGGCTACGACAACATGGTCAAGGGGATCTTCAATTACTTCTGGGATCGCGAGAAGGGCGAGGTCAAGCGCGGCGCCGTCACCTCCAAGATCAACATCATCCCCGGCTTCGACGGCTACGCGGTCGCCAACAACCGCGAACTGAAGCGCTACATGGATGAGATGGGCGTCGAATACACCCTGATCAGCGATGTCTCCGACGTCTACGACACCCCCTCGGACGGCACCTACCGCATGTATGACGGCGGCACCAAGCTGGACGACGTCCGCGCCGCCATCAATGCCAAGGCCACCATCGCCCTGCAGAAGTACTGCTCGGACAAGACCCTGGAATACGTCGAGACCAAGGGCCAGCCCACCGCCTCGTTCCACTACCCCATGGGGGTGAGCGCCACCGATGCCCTGCTGATGAAGCTGTCCGAGCTGTCGGGCAAGCCCATCACCGAGAGCATCGAAAAGGAGCGCGGCCGTCTGGTCGATGCCATCACCGACAGCCAGGCCTACCTGCATGGCAAGAAGGTGGCGGTGTTCGGTGACCCCGACTTCGTCTACGGCATGGTCTCGTTCCTGCTGGAAATGGGCTGCGAGCCCACCCACTGCCTGGCCACCAACGGCGGCAAGGAATGGGAAGCGGCCATGACCGAGCTGCTCGCCTCCTCGCCCTTCGGCGCCGGCTGCAAGGCCTATGCCGGCAAGGATCTCTGGCACATGCGGTCCCTGCTGTTCACCGAGCCGACCGATCTGCTGATCGGCAGCTCCTACGGCAAGTATCTCGAGAAGGACACCGGCATTCCGCTGATCCGTCTGACCTTCCCGATCTTCGATCGTCACCACCATCACCGCTTCCCCACCATGGGCTACCAGGGTGCTCTGCGGGTTCTGGTGGAGATCCTGGACCGGATCTTCGAGATCACCGACGACGCCAGCGACATCTCGTTCGACCTCACGCGTTAAAGCCTCCCAACCCTTCCATACGCGTGAGCGACGCCCCGGAGAGTGTACCCGCCCTCTCCGGGGCGTTTCTTTGTCCGACATACCCCCTGTCGCATGTCCGACAACGCCCGGAGCCGTTTGCACAAAACCGCGTATTTCCGCCATTCCCACTCCTGGCACAGCCATTGCACATAGTCCATAGAACCGCTTTACGCGAGGTCCGCCATGCTCAAGGCCAAGATCCAGGAACTGATGCAAGAGCCCGGCTGCGCCACCAATCAGGCGAAGTCGGACAAGGATCGTAAGAAGGGCTGCGGCAAGTCGCTGGTTCCCGGTGCCGCCGCCGGCGGTTGCGCCTTCGACGGCGCCAAGATCGCCCTTCAGCCCATCACCGACGTGGTCCATCTGGTGCACGGCCCCATCGCCTGCGAGGGCAATTCCTGGGACGGACGCAATTCCTGGAGCACCGGGTCCGATCTCTACCGCCGCGGCTTCACCACCGACATGACCAATCTGGACATCGTCGCCGGTGGCGAGAAGAAGCTGTACAAGGCCATCAAGCAGGCCATCGCCCGTCATAATCCCCCGGCGGTCTTCGTCTACCAGACCTGTGTCGGCGCCCTGATCGGCGACGATGTGGACGCGGTCTGCCGCGCCGCCACCGAACGTCTGGGCACCCCGGTGATCCCGGTCAACGCGCCCGGCTTCGTCGGCTCGAAGAATTTGGGCAACCGTCTGGCCGGCGAGGCGTTGTTCGAGCATGTCATCGGCACCATCGAGCCGACGGATTGCGGCCCCACCGACATCAATATCCTGGGCGAGTACAACGTGGCCGGCGAGCTGGATCAGTTCCGGCCGCTGCTGGCCAAGCTGGGCATCCGCCTGCGCGCCTCCATCACCGGCGACGCCCGCTATCGGGAAGTGGCCGCCTGCCACACGGCGCGGGCCAACATGGTGCTGTGCTCCCAGGCGCTGATCACCCTGGCCCGCAAGATGAAGGAAAAGTGGGAGATCCCCTATTACGAGGGATCGTTCTACGGCATCTCCGACACCTCCGATTCCCTGCGCAACATCGCCCGCATGCTGGTGGAGAGGGGCGCCGATCCGACCCTCACCGCGCGAACCGAAGCGCTGATCGCCGAGGAGGAGGCCAAGACCTGGGCTCTGCTCGAACAATACAAGCCGCGCCTGGCCGGCAAGAAAGTTCTGCTCTACACCGGCGGCGTCAAGAGCTGGTCGGTGATCCAGGCCCTGCAGGAAGTGGGCATGGAAGTGGTGGGTTCCTCGGTGCGCAAGGCCACCGAGGCCGACAAGAAGAAGGCTCTGGAGCGCCTGGGCGGCGACGAGGAGAAGCTGGCCGATGCCATCACGCCGCGCGACATGTACGCCATGTTCAAGGACGGCAAGGCCGACATGATGCTGTCGGGCGGGCGCTCGCAATTCGTGGCCCTCAAGGCCCGCACGCCCTGGATCGACATCAATCAGGAACGCCACCACGGCTTTGCCGCCTATGAGGGCATGGTCGCCCTGGTGCGCGAGATCGACCTGTCCATCAACAACCCCATCTGGGCGCAGGTGCGCGCCCCCGCCCCCTGGGAGGTCTAGTCCGATGGCCCTCATCGTCGATCATAACAAGGCCCTGTCGACCAGCCCGCTCAAGGTCAGCGCGCCGCTGGGCGCCGCCCTGGCCTTCATGGGCATGAAGGGCTGCCTGCCCATGTTCCACGGCTCGCAGGGCTGCACCGCCTTCGCCCTGGTGATGATGGTGCGGCATTTCCGCGAAGCCATCCCGCTGCAGACCACCGCCATGAACGAGATCAGCACCATCCTGGGCGGCATGGATCAGGTGGAGCAGGGCCTGCTCAACATCGCCAAGCGCGCCAAGCCCGAGATCATCGGCCTGATCTCCACCGCGCTGACCGAGACCAGGGGCGAGGACATGGCCGGCGACGTCAAGCAGATCCGCGCCCGCAACAAGGAATTGCACGACATCGCCGTCATCGACGTCTCGGCCCCCGATTTCTCGGGCTCGCTGGAGACCGGCTGGGGCAAGGCGGTCACCGCCATCATCCGCCAGCTGGCCCAACCCTCGGGCAATCAGGCCAAGCTCAACCGCGTCAATCTGCTGCCCGGCGTCCACATGACCCCCGGCGATGTGGAAGCCATCAAGGACATCATCGCCGATTTCGGCCTGGAAGCGGTGGCCCTGCCCGACCTGTCGGATTCCCTGGACGGCCACGTCCCCGATGCCTACACCCCCACTACCCTGGGCGGTGTCGGGATCTCCCAGGTGCGTGAAATGGGCCGGGCCAAGCTGACCATCGCCATCGGCGAGCACATGCGCATCGCCGCCAAGACCCTGGAGGAGAAGACCGGCGTCCCCTCCCTGGTGCTGGACCGGGTCAGCGGCCTTGAGGCCGTCGATCTCGCCACCGACATGGGCGCGACCATCGCGGCGGCCGTCACCACCCAGCCGCTGCCCATGCTGGGCGAATTGGCGGCCGAGCGGGTAATCGTCGGCGATTTCGAGGATTTGGAGGACCAGATCCTGGAAGCCGGCGGCGCCGATCTCATCATCGCCAATTCCAATGCCCGCCAGGTGGCGACCCGCCACGGCATTCCGCTGTTCCGGGCCGGCTTTCCAGTCTTCGATCGCCTGGGCGCCGCCCACCTCACCACTGCCGGCTACCGCGGCAGCAGAGACCTGATCACCGCCCTGGGCAATGTCCTGATGGAACATCCCGGGCATGCCCACGCCCAGTCGGAGCACAGTCATGGCCACTCGCAGGCTGCGGCTGGTTGATCCGGCTGAGAACCCCAACGGCCACAGGCCCCGCCCCAAAGGAGGTCACATGAGAATCGCCGTCGCCACCCAGGACCGCCAGCGCGTCGATGCCCACTTCGCCAGCGCCAAGACCTTCATGTTCTACGACGTTGGGCCCGAGGGTCACACCTTCCTGGAAGCCGTCCAGTTCGACAACGTCTCGGCCGAGGACGGCAACCACAAGGAAGACGGCGAGGATCGCCTGGCCGCCAAGATCAACGCCCTGGAAGGCGCGTCGCTGCTGTTCTGCCGCGCCATCGGCGGGCCGGCCGCCGCCCGCGTCGTCCGCGCCCGCGTCCACCCCATCAAGCTGCCCGCCGACGAAGCCATCTCCGAGGTGATCGAGCGGGTCCGCACCATGCTCAAGGGCAATCCGCCGCCTTGGCTCAGGAAAGCCTTGCGCGATGGCGAAGCCGGTGACGAGCGCTTTGTCGATGACGAAGACTAAGAACAACATCAGGAGCATTCCCATGACCGCCACGGCCACCAGCGACAACACCTTCATCAAGAGCCTGCTGATGTTCATCCGCGCCCACGATCAGAGCAGCGCCTGGGACAGCATGCCCGACGAGGAAGTACTGGCGCCCTATATCCTGAGCAAGGAACAGCGCCGTGAAATTCCGCTGTTCGGCGACCCCGATCCCGACATCCTGTGGCGGGTCGAGCAGTATTTCAACGCCATCGCCATGGCCATCGAAACCCGCTCCGGCCGGGCCGTCGCCCCTATCATGAAGATCCACCATGAAGGCTGGGGCCGGATGATCCTGACCGCCGGCAAGCTGGTCGCGGTCAATTCCTACATGCGCGAACTGCATCGCTTCGGCTTCGATTCCATCGAGGAAATGTCGGCCAAGGCGCAGAAGCTCATCGATGAGGGCGTCGCCACCATCGAAAAGTACCCCGACGTCGCCGCCGCCTGAATCCCCACCCACTCAAGGGAGAGTTCCATGTCGTTTCGCCAGTTCATGACCCGCGACGGGTCGCCCTGGACCCCCAAATATCTCACCGCCATTTCGGACGAGCTGTGCATCGGCTGTGGCCGCTGCTTCAAGGTGTGTACCCAGGCGGTCATGAAGCTGATGGGTATCAACGAGGATGACGAGATGTGCGATCCCTTCGACGACAGCGAAGAGATCGTGCGCAAGGTCATGACCCTGGACAAGGTCGGCAGCTGCATCGGTTGCGGCTCCTGTCAGGCCGTGTGCGGCACCAACGCCCAGACCCACGAAGCCGTCCCGGCCTAAGCGGCCCCAACCGTCATCCCTTGCCAAGGCCGAGGGATGACGGTTGGGAAGAAGGCGGTCAGCAAGGAGGACAGGGAGATGGCCAGGGAAATCTATTTCCGCCTGATGTCCGGCCACGGCATCAGCGATCCGTTCGACCGTCACCTGTTCGCCTGCTCCATCGCCTTGGTGCTGGCCGCCGGCGACAGCCTGACCCATGGCCTGGGTCTGTCATCGGAAGCGCTGGCCGCCCTGGTCGGGCGACACTTCCCCGATGCCCCCGGCCTGTTGTCGGGGCTGTCCCTGGGGGACCATGCCGACCAGCCGCTGTCGCCGGAGGAACCCGACCTTCGCGCCCTGCTGCTGGAATTCCGCACCGCGGGCCGCATCGAGGAGGAATGGCTGGCCCATATCATCGCCCGGCGTTCGCTGGGCGCCAATCACCTGTGGCAGGATCTGGGGCTGACCGGCCGCGCCGACCTCTCGGGGCTGATGCGACGCCACTTCCTCGGCCTGGCCGAGTTGAACAGCCGCGACATGAAGTGGAAGAAGTTCTTTTACCGCGAGCTGTGCCAGCGTGAAGGCGTGCTGATTTGCAAGTCGCCCAATTGCGAAACCTGCACCGATGTCGCTTTGTGCTTCGGCGCCGAGGAGGGCGCGTCGCTTTTGTCGGTTCGCCCGGCTGTCGCGAAACCGACATTGTCGGATTCCTTCCCGAGCAATATCATTTAATATCAATAGCTTGGCACTTGGCATCCCCCTTGCTAATCCTATGGACAGGATCCATTCCGGTAAGGAGGACACCATCATGCTGAACCTGACCGACAAGGCCGTGGACGTCATCCGCGAAGTCTGCAACGGCGAATATTCGGGCCTGCGTATCATGGTCCAAAAGGGCTGTTCCGGCTTTTCTTACAACATGGGCCTGGAAGAGAGCGCCGCCGAGGACGACCAGGTCTTGGAATTCTCCGACGTCAAGGTCTTCATCGATCCCGGCTCGGCCCTGTGGCTGACCGGCGCCACCATGGATTACGTGGATAATTCCTCCATGGGATCGGGCTTCGTCTTCGACAATCCCAATCAGCCCCCGCCCGAGAACAAGAGCGCCTGCTCCTGCTCCGTCAAAAGCTGCGGCTAGGGGAAACGCCATGACGACGGCCGCCACCATCGTCATGCCCCGCATCGTCATGAACGATACGACGTTGCGCGACGGCGAGCAGACCGCCGGCGTCGCCTTCCGCCTGGACGAGAAGCTGGCCATTGCCCGCGCTCTCGACCTGGTGGGCGTACCGGAGATCGAGGTGGGCATTCCCGCCATGGGATCGGAGGAGCAGGCCGCCATCCGCGCGGTGGCCGCCCTCGGCCTCAACGCCCGCCTCATCGCCTGGTGCCGCATGTTGGACGAGGATCTGGCGGCGGCGGCCCTGTGCAACGTCGATACCGTCAACCTCTCCATCCCCGTTTCCGACCTGCAGCTGGCCGCCAAGCTGGGCCGCGACCGCGCCTGGGCCTTGGCCCATATCCATGAGATGGTCACCAAGGCCCGCGCCTTGGGCTTTGCCGTCCTGGTGGGGGGCGAGGACAGCTCACGGGCCGATCCCGCCTTCCTGATCCAGGTGGTCCAGGCCTGCGAGGCGGCGGGAGCCCAGCGCTTCCGCTTCGCCGACACCATGGGCATCATGGAGCCGTTCGGGGTGCATGACGCCTTCAGGGCCTTGCGCACCGCCTGTTCCATCGAGCTGGAAATCCACGCCCATGACGATCTGGGCCTGGCCACCGCCAATTCCCTGGCCGCCGTCAGGGGCGGAGCCACCCATGTCAGCACCACCGTCAACGGATTGGGCGAACGGGCCGGCAACGCCCCCCTGGAAGAAGTCGTGGTGGCCCTCGACCACCTCTATGGCCGCGATACCGGCATCGACAAGCGCGCCCTGGGTGGTGTCTCCAAGCTGGTGGCCGAGGCCTCGGGGCGGCCGGTGCCGGTGGACAAGAGCATCGTCGGCGACAACATCTTCACCCACGAATCCGGCATTCATGTCAGCGGCCTGTTACGCGACCGCCGCACCTATCAGGCCCTGGATCCGGCCGAGCTGGGCCGCGATCACCGGGTGGTGCTGGGCAAGCATTCCGGCCTGACCTCGGTGCTGCATGCCTGCCGCGAGATCGGCCTGGAGGTCGATCCGCCCCAGGCCCGCGCCATGCTGGCCGAGGTCCGCCAGCACGCCGCCCGCACCAAATGCATCCCCACCGCCGACGACCTGAAGCGCTTCGCCCGCGCCGCAGAGTCACAATCCGCCCTGGTCTAAGGAGCCGCCGCCATGATTCTCGATACCCTCGCCACCCTGTCCTCGGCCGAACAGTTCTTCGAGACCCTGTCGGTGCCCTTCGAGCAATCGGTGGTCAATGTCAGCCGCCTGCACATCCTCAAGCGCTTCAAGGAAGTGCTGCGCGCCACCGACATGAACGAGTTGCCCGACGAGCAGAAGAAGGCCGTCTGCCGGGCCGCCCTGATCGAAGCCTACGAGGATTTCGCCGAAGGCCGCGGCACCAAGACCTTCAAGGTCTTCCAGGATGCCCCCAAGCCGGCCTTCGTCAGCCTGGGCGACATCCGTCCGGTGGCCTCGCGCTAGCCCCCCCCCAGGCCTCTCCCCGCCCGATAACGGCCGGGGAGAGGCCTGGATTAGGCCATTGGTATTAGGCCTTATATCGCCCCTCTCCATGCCCATGTATCATGAAAGTGGTGCAGAACCGGCAGCATGGAAGAGACAGGGTTGTGAACACGCCCCAGCACTTCAGTGACCGCCAGGCCTTCGAGGCCATCGTCCAATCCATGCTGGAGAAGGGCGGTAACGGCAGTTTCGGCAAGATCCATCTGGTCAGCATCCTGGCCGAGGGCGACCATGCCAAATTGGGACCGTCGCGCGCCAAGGCCCTGGCCATCGCCGAGCACATCATCCACAGCCGCCTGTCGCGGGAGGATGCCTGCGTGCCCCTGGAACCGGGCAAGTATATGCTGGTCTTTCCCGGCCTGTCCGACACCGAGGGCATGATCAAGGCCACCGCCCTCTCGCGCGAGATCAAGGAGCGGCTGTTCGGCCAGTCGGCGGGCGACATCCATGTCACCGTCCAGGTTCTGCCCCTGTCGCGACTGAAGGAACGCCCGGCGGCGGCGGCGCTCCCCGAGATGGAAACGGTTATAGACGCCCACGAGCGGCACGCCGCGGTCAATCTCCAGGTGGTGTTCCAGCCGATCTGGAATTCCGCCGCCCAGGCGGTGATCGGCAACCGCGCCGTCACCAGGCGCCAGTTCCAGGGCCGGGAATTGCTCGACGATGCCGTTCAGTTCGCCGGCGAGCAAGACCCCATCGCCATGGACCGCAACGCCAATCTCCAGCACGCGGTGTTCGCGTCCCATGCCAAGGCCGGGATGGTCATCATGCCCCAGGCCATCAATGATCACGCCATGTCCGATCCAGACGAGATCACCACCCATGTCCGCGCCCTGGTCCAACGGCTTAGCGGCAGCTTGATGGTGGAATTGACCGGCGCGGTCGGCTCCATATCGCGCACCCGCCTGCGGGAAACCATCCATGCCATCCTGGCCGGCGGCGCCGAGGTCGGGGTGCGGCTGTTCCCCGAGCCCGACCTGGCCCGCTTCCTCAGGGAAAGCGGCGCCATCTATCTTTGCTTCAACGAAGCCCAGGCCAAGCAGGCCGCCTTCACCCATTCGGCCCTCTACGCGTTGTTCGCGGTGGTCGCCCACGAGGTTCGGGGCACGGGACTGACTCTATGCCTGTGGAACGCCTCCAGCGGCCAGGATATCAAGCGGGCCGAATCCGTCGGCTTCACCTTGTTCTCCGGCAGCCCCATCGGCGCCAACGCCCCGTCCATGGTCGAGCCCCATCCCTGGCCGACGGCCAAGGTCTTTCTGTAGCCGGGATCGGTCAACAGGCCGACAGCGCCTGATCCAGATCGCGGATCAGATCCTCGGCCGTCTCCAGCCCCACCGACAGCCGCACCACGTCGGCGCCCGCCCCGGCGGCGGCGCGCTGCTCGTCGTTGAGCTGACGGTGGGTGGTCGATGCCGGATGCAGGATCAGCGAGCGGGTGTCGCCCACATTGGCAAGATGGGAGAACAGCCGCACCCCCTCCACCACCTTGATCCCGGCCTCGTAGCCGCCCTTGACCCCGAAGGTGAAGACCGAGCCGGCGCCCTTGGGCAGGTATTTGGCGGCCAGATCGCGGTAGGGACTGGATTTCAGCCCGGCATAGGACACCCAGGCCACCTTGGGATGGCTTTCCAGGAATTCCGCCACCGTCATGGCATTGGCCACGTGCCGCTCCATGCGCAGCGGCAGGGTCTCGACGCCGGTGATGGTGAGGAAGGCGTTCATGGGGGCCATGGCGGGGCCGAAATCGCGTAGCGCCACCGCCCGGGCCTTGGTGGTGAAGCCGAAATCGCCGAAGGTCTCGTAGAAGGTCATGCCGTGATAGGCCGGCTCGGGCTTGGTCATGGACGGAAACTTGTCGTTCTGCGCCCAGTCGAACTTGCCCGATTCCACCACCACGCCGCCCAGGGAATTGCCATGCCCGGCCAGGAATTTGGTGGTGGAATGGCAGATGATGTCCGCTCCCCATTTGAAGGGCTGGCACAGATAGGGCGTGGCCAGGGTGTTGTCCACCACCAGGGGAATTCCCGCCTCGTGGGCGATGGCGGCGATGGCCTCCAGATCGATGACGATGCCGCCGGGATTGGCCAGGCTTTCCACGAAAATCGCCTTGCAGCGGGGCGTCAGGGCCTTGCGGAAATTGTCCGGGTTCTTGGGATCGACGAAATGGCAGGTCCAGCCCAGCTTGGCGAAGGACAGCCCGAACTGGGTCAGCGAGCCGCCATAGAGATTGTGCGACGCCAGGAACTCGTCACCCGGTTCCAGCAGAGTGAAAAAGGTCAGGAACTGGGCGGCATGGCCCGAGGCGGCGCAAAGCGCGGCGCGCCCACCTTCCAGGGTCGCCACCCGCTCCTCCAGCACCGAGACGGTGGGGTTGGTCAGCCGCGAATAGATATTGCCGAACGTGTGCAGGTTGAACAGAGACGCCGCCTGCTCGGCATCCTCGAACACGAAGGACGAGGTCTGGTAGATGGGAGTGATGCGGGCGCCGGTGGTGGGATCGGGCGCCGCCCCGGCATGAATGGCCCGGGTCTCGAAGCCGTATTCGAGGTTGCGCGGCGATGCGTCAACCGGCTTGCGAGTCCTGGCGCGCGGCGCCTCGGGAGCACGGTTCAGGATCTGACCGGTATTGACCCCGCTCCACCCCAACTCGCCCCCCAGGCGTCCGTATTCGATCTTGGGGCAGCGATCCATCACCACCTCCAAACCGGCCGCCTCGGCGCGGGCCGCCGCCTCGTCGTTGCGGATTCCCAATTGCATCCACACCGCCTTGGCGCCGATGGCGATGGCGTCATCCACCACCGGCCCCACCTGATCGGCGCGGCGGAAGATATCGACCATATCCACCGCCTCGCCGATTTCGGTCAGGCTGGCCCGCACGATCTCGCCCAGAAGTTCCTGTCCGGCGATGGAAGGATTGACCGGAATCACCCGGTAGCCCTTGGCCTGAAGATATTTCATGACGACATAGCTGGGCCGGTTCCAATTGGCGCTGGCCCCCACCATGGCGATGGTGCGGTTGCCCGACAGGATGTCGCGAATCTTGGAATCGCTGTAGCTCGGGGAAGGAAGCTCGGTCATGGGGCGCACCCTTGTCTCGGAACGGGGATGCGCAGCTTAACAGGCGGGCAAAGCATGGCACAGCCCCACGCCACCCGACGTCCCGCCCATTGCGGGAGGTTCATCCATCTATGGACAAGAGTGCCGGAAAAGCTGGTCGGGGCGATAGGATTCGAACCTACGACATCCAGCTCCCAAAGCTGGCGCTCTACCAGGCTGAGCTACGCCCCGATGGCCGGGTTGTAAGGGGTTTGAGGCAAGAGCGCAAGACCGGCTGATGTTATCGTCCGTGCCTGAACATCTCGTGTTCGACCCGATCGCCCGGCGCCAGTCCCAGGCGACGTGCCGTACCCGCCGGAAGTTCAAGCACGCCGAGGACGGGCTCGCCCGGACCGCGCGGCTGCAGACTGCCGGGAACGGCGAATTCCTCAACATAGACCACCCGCCCGCCGCGGTCCATGAACAGCATGTCGAGCGGCACCAGGGTATTCTTCATCCACATGGACACCGGCTTGGAGGTGCCGAAATCGAACAGCATGCCGGTTCCCGCCGGCAAGTCGCGGCGGAACATCAGACCCTGGGACAATTGTTCAGGGCTTTGCGCCAATTCCACAGAAATGGCGTGGTGGGTGCCGTTCTTGGTGACCAGCTCCAGCCGGGATTTGGGAAAGCTCACCGCCTGGGCCAGGACCGCCCCGGCCCACAGCAGGGCGATCATCGCCACAACCGCCACATTCCGTCCACCGACCATGCCGCCCTCCACTTTTTAGGCCTTCCATGCTGCCTCCGGTCATCACCCGAGACAACCCCTCTAAATTATATGAATATTTTCCCATGTTGTTTTTGCCGCCCCCCCTCCTTTCGGGGAAAGCCGAGACGCATAGGCCAAGCCATGGCTCCTCGGACAACACCCTTGGAACCCGCAGGGATCTTGGGCATACGGCATTTGTATAAAATTTTACCAAAATGCGCGATTAAATATAGATATAGTTGATGTAACTATTGTAGCAAATTGATTGGGTGATTTTCCTGTTTTAAACTTACGAATACTTTGATACAGTCTTGTTTGTGAGCTGGACAGGGGCGAAAGCCCCCAGACGGCCAGAACCGGAGAAACTGCCTTGGGGGGCCTTCCCGCCCATCCCCACCCTCCCTGGCAGGGAAGCGTTGCCGCACAGTGCGACGTTTCCGCTTTCTGGTCACAAGAAGGGGCGCCGGTGCAAACCGGCGCCCCTTTCATCTTGGCCAGGCCATGGAGTTTACCCGCCTGGGGAGGTAACCCGCCCGACGCTTGCGGGACCATTGATCAGTGCGGGATCATTGATCGGTGTCGGTCAACGGGCGTTGCGATAAGTCTTACAAGTAAAACATCAGAAGATAGATCATGCTGATGGCCACGGATAACAGCATCAGGCCGAACGCCACCTTGGTATAGGCCCAGAACCGGAAGGAATGCCCGGCCCGTTCCGCCATTCCCGCCACGGTCAGATTGGCCGAAGCCCCCACCAGCGTCCCGTTGCCACCCAGACAGGCCCCCAGGCTGAGCGCCCACCATAAGGGCTTCAACCCTTCGGGACCGCCGAATTGCGGCGCCATGCTCTTGATCAGAGGAATCATGGTGGCGACGAAGGGAATGTTATCCACCACCGCCGACAGAACAGCCGAAACCCACAAGATGGCCAGGGCGGTGATACGCAGATCGCCGCCGGTGGCCACCAGCATCTTCTCGGCCAGCAATCGCAGCAATCCGGCGACTTCGACCCCATGCACCACCACGAAAAGGCCGATGAAGAAAAAAATGGTGACCCATTCCACGTCGGCGAAGGTGTGGTGGGCCTGCTCCGACTGGGCTTCCGAGGATTTGCCCAGGCCATGCATCAGCATCAGGAGGGCGGCGCCGAACATGGCGATGGTGCCGGGCTCCAGCCCCAGGGGCCGAGAGAACACGAATGCCGCCACCATCAGGACCAGAACCCCCACCGATTGGATCAGCAAGGTCCGGTCGCGGATGGCGTCGCCCTCGTCGAAGCCCATCACCCGGGCGCGACATTCCGCCGGCGAATTGAGGCCTCGCCCCCACATCAGATGAAATAACGCCGACATCACCAATTGGACGACGACGATCACCGGCGTCAGGTTGGCGACGAAATCATTGAAGGTCAGACCGGCGGCCGAGCCGATCAGAATGTTGGGCGGATCGCCGATCAGGGTGGCGGTGCCGCCGATATTGGAGGCGAAGACCAGGGCCACCAGGAACGGCCAGGGCTTGACCTTCAGTTCCTCGGTGATGACCAGGGTCACCGGCACCACCAACAGCACCGTGGTGACGTTGTCGAGAAAGGCCGAAAACACCGAGGTGACGATCTGCAGCATGAACAAGATGCCGGCGGGATTGGCCCCGACCTTCTTGGCCGACCAGATGGCCACGTATTCGAACACCCCCGATTTGCGAGTGACCGAGACGATGATCATCATGCCCACCAGCAAGGCGATGGTGTTGAAATCGATCCCCTGGATGGCGGCGGCCTGATCAAGCACCCCGATCAGGATCATGGCGCCCGCCCCCAGCAGGGCGACGATGGAGCGATTGACCTTCTCGCTGGTGATCAGCGCATAGGTGAGGATCAGGAGCAGAGTGGCGACCCAGATCGGATTCCAACCGAAGGGGACTTGCGGTGCCCAATGGGCGGCGGCCTCCATCATACCGCGTCCGAGATGCGGGACAGGGCATCGGCGGCGGTGACAACCCCGACCAGTTTGCCCGCGTCATCGACCACCGGCAGCCAGGAATCGCCGCGATAGAGCAGCAACAGGGTCTCGACCAGGGCGGTGCGGATGGGAATGGTGCGATGGGGCGACATATGGGCGCCGACGGAATCGCCGGCCAGGCGTCCCAGACGGTCCCCCAACTGGGCCAGGGAATCGCCGATGAAGGACAGATCCAGGCCGGTCTCCAGCAGAGCGGCGCGGGGCAGCAGCATGCCGATGATTTCGCGCAGGCCGAACGCGCCGATGAACCGGCAATCGCCATCCACCACCGGCAGGGTGGCGACCCCCTGGCGGCTCAGACTCTCCAGGGCGTCGGCGATGGCATCGTCGGGATGAAGGGGAGCGGCGACGGGTGAAACGATCATCTCGCTGTTCATGCGGCGCATCCCCTCGTTCAATCGTTCAGGGCGTCATCCCCATGGGGCAGCCGCCCGGATTCCTCCAGCTCCAAGACCATGCGCACCAGAGCGGACAGGCTCTCGGCGTCCATTTTCTCCATCACCCGGGCGCGATGGATTTCCACCGTGCGAACCGAGATGCCCAATTCGGCGGCGGCGGCCTTGTTGGACAGGCCCTGGGCCACCAGGATCATGACTTCGCGCTCGCGCGGCGTCAGCGACGCGGCGCGGGCCTCGATCAGGTTGCGGCGGCGGCGCTCCGCCCACAGCCGCTCGCTGCGGATCAGGGCCTTGGCGATGCTGGTGAGAAAGGTGGAATCATCGAACGGCTTTTCAATGAAGTCGGTGGCGCCCTCTTTCAAGGCCTGCACCGCCATGCTGACATCGGCGTGGCCGGTGATGACGATCAGCGGCGTCTCCAAACCCCGATCCTGCAGGACGCGCAGCAGATCCAGTCCGCTCATGCCGGGCATACGCACATCGGCGACGATGCAGCCGGGAGCGGAATCGCCCGCGCCTTCGGCCAGGAAGTTCTCGGCATGGATATAGGTCCGCACCGACTGCCCCGCCGCCTCCAGCAGCATGGCCAGCGCCTCGCGCACCGCCGGATCGTCATCGACGATATGAATTACCGGAACCGCCATCATGACAGAGAGCTCATCATCGTACACTCAACCCCTGATAGTCCACTCTTGCCACCCCCCTGAGAAGATGAACCACGGGCGCCCCGTTGTAAACCCGCAGATATACTAGCGTCGTTGGGACAATAGCTGGGCGAGTTCGACCGCAGTCTTCACTCCCATCTTCTCGAAAAGATGTGCCCGGTGAACCTCCACCGTCCGCATGGTGATGCCAAGATCGTCGGCGATGACCTTGTTGAGCTTGCCGGCCAGCACCTTGTCCATGACCTGGCGCTCGCGCAGGGTCAAAGCCGCCAGCCGCGCCGCCAGCGACGCGGCGTCGGCATCGCTTTCCAGCCGTTTGGCCTCCCAGGCCAGCGCATCGATGACCTTGTCCACCAGATCGTTGTCGTTGAACGGCTTTTCCACGAAGTCGCGGGCGCCCTTCTTCAGGGCCGACACGGCCATGGGAACGTCGCCGTGGCCGGTCAGGAAGATCACCGGCAGTTTCATCCCCATCTCACACAGCCTGTCGAACAATTCCAGGCCGGTCATCGCCTCCATGCGGATGTCCAGCAGCATGCAACCGCTCCGCCTTGGCCCCCAGGCGTCGAGAAAGGCCTCGGCCGAGGCGAAGCATTCGGCGGCCACTCCCCTGGACTGGAACAGCCAGGCCAAGGCGTCGCGGATCGCTTCGTCATCGTCGACGATAAAGACCACCCCCGTGTTCATGGGCATCGCTCCGGCAAGGTGAAGATGAAGTTGCTGCCGCCACCTGAATTGGGCTCGAACCAAAGATGGCCGTGATGCGCCTCGACGATGGAGCGGCAGATGTTCAAGCCCATGCCCATCCCCTCCTCCTTGGTGGTGAAGAACGGGCTGAACAGGGTGGCGGCCACATCGGCGGAGATGCCGGTGCCGCGATCGGTGACGCGGATTCGGGCCTGACCATCGGCGCGGGAAAGGGCGATGGACAGGATCCGCTGCGACCTCGGAGTCTGGCCCATGGCCTCCATGGCGTTGCGGGCGAGGTTGAGCACCACCTGCTCGATCAGGATGTGGTCGGCATCCACCTGCGACCGTTCCCGCCCCAGGTCCACATCCATGCGGATGCCGCGCTTACGGGATTCGGCTTCCAGGAAAGCCACGGCCCCCTCGATGATCTCGTCCAGATAGCATGGCGCCACCAGGGGCTCGCTCTTGCGGACGAAATCGTGGATGCGGCGGATGATCTGGCCGGCGCGCTGGGCCTGGGCGCCCAGCTTTGTCAGGGGCGGCACCAGTTCCTCGGGCCGGGCGTCACCGGCTCCCAGGCGATTGAGGCAGCCGGTGGCGTAGGAGGCGATGGCCGACAGCGGCTGGTTCAACTCGTGGGCCAGGGTCGAGGCCATTTCGCCCATGGTGATCAACCGCGCCGTATGCTGAAGCTTCTCCTGATGCTGGCGAGACAGTTCCTCGGCCCGCTTGCGCTCGGTGATATCCAGGACCGAGGCCATCCAGCCCGTATGGCGGCCGTCGGAATCGATCAGCGGCGCTTCGTAGACCAGGGCGTTGAAGCGCTCGCCGTTCTTGCGCCTAAAGACCAGCTCGAAGCCCTCCGCCGGCGCTTCGCCTCGCAGCACCGCCCGGTGCAGCTCGAAGGTATGCTCCATGTCCTCCGGCAGCCAATAGAGCATGGGCGGCACCGTGCCCACCAATTCCTCGGCGCTCCAGCCCACCATGTGGCAGAAGGCGGCGTTGACATAGGTGATGCGGCCGTCCAGGTCGCGGGCCCGCATGCCGACGGTCAGCGAATCCTCCATGGCCTTCCTGAAGGCGTGTTCGACCCGCAGGGCCTGCTCGGCGGCCAGACGGCGGTGGATGTGGCGGCGCAGCGCCCACAGACTCCAGACCGCCAGCAGGGCCATGCCGAAAATCGCGGCGGCCAGGACGTTGCGGGCCAGATGAGGATCGCTGCGATAGGCGGTGGCGATCAGGGCCAGCCCCTGCCCCGGCGGCTCGAAGCGCAGCTCGTAGGTGGCACCCGCCTCGGTCAATTGCATCTGGGATTTGGCGGCCAGCAAGGTGCCGTTGCCGTCGACGATCTCCAGCCGGTAGGTCTGGGCGAACCACCAGGGCACATGATGGGTCAGCATTCCGTCCAGGGAGAACACGCCCACCACCACGCCGGCGAATTGCCCGCCCCGGTAGATGGGCATGTGCGCCTCGAACACGTTGCGGCGCCCCTCGACCGCATAGGGACCGCCGAAAACCAGATGCCCGGACGAGCGCGCCAGGGTGAAGGTGGTCTGCCAATTGGGATCGGCGGCCGGCCCCGATTCCGTGTCGCTGGGAGGGGTGGCGCGGAAGACGCCGCCATCGGCCCGGCGCAGAACGATGCGGTCGATCTCGGGGGCATTGGCGATGATGGCGCGGCTCTGCAGGGTGAATTCCGCCGAATCCAATCCATCGCGGCCGACCAGTTCGGCCAGCTGTTCCAGCCGCTCGCCATCGGAGGTGAGGTGGAAATGCAGGTTCTGCTCGACCCACAGGATATCCTGGATCAGGGCGCGATTCTCCTCCTCCATCTCGTTGCGATGGAGCAGCCACAGCAACACCCCGAGAAGCATCATCACCAGGACCATGGCGATCACCGGCATGGCCTGAATCGCGCCGCGATCGCGCAAGGCGATCCGGGCGTTCATCAGATGGTCGCTGCCAGCGGATTCCCGCAATTTATAAGCCCCCGTCATATTGCTATACATTAGGACCAATCGGCCCGGATTGGGCAAGCCTGGAGCAGCGCTATGAAATTCGGCCCCCTTGTTTGCGCAATCCTCATTGCTTGCCTGCTCGGCGGCGAC
>JACQAD010000101.1 GCA_016195125.1 Magnetospirillum sp. | reverse complement strand
GCGGCGTAGGTCTGTCCGCGTTTTTCATAATAAACCTTGCCGTAGCGCGCACCGAACGGCTCTCGATACGGGAGCACCAGATCGACGCACTGCACCGGCGCCTTCTCCTGGGTCACGAAAGCCCGGTAGAGGAGGGCCTCGTTGCCAGGATAGACATTGATATCGGTGGTCAGCTGAACATCGGGCTTGGTCCGGTTGTTGTCGGCGGCACCGCCATAATCCTTGAAGACCAGGAGCGGCGACTTCCCCACGGGCTTGGCCCCATCCCTAAGAACCGCCACGTCGGACATGCCCAAGAGATGGCCGTTGACCATGCCGGCATAGGAGGTCCGATACAGGCCGGGCAAAAAGTCCCGGTTGCGATATTCAAAATCCTTGCCGTCAGACAGGCGTTTGACCTCGCCGCCAACGCGCGGCCGATCCTGACGGCAGGAGGATTGAAATACGTTGTCATGGGCAAAAGCCGAGGAAATCCCCACGTAACTGGCAAGCGACTGGGCCGTAGACTGCTTATGTCCCCCAATCATCTCGGAGGAGACACCGGACACTTGTGACTCGGGAACACCGCCGAAATCGATCTCATAGGGACGTGCTTTGACCTGTTCCGCCGTGTTGGGAACTGTCACCGGCTTTGCCGGTGGCAGTGCCTGCCCAGCCTGGGCCGTTTCGGCACTTTCGGGCTGGGTCTCCGGAGGCTCTTTTTTTACCATCGCCGGCTTTGATGGCTTTTGAGCAATCTTAGCGGGGGAGACCGCCTTTTCCACCTGGGCGGTTACCGATGGTTCAACCACTCGATAAAACTCGGTCTTCGGAGTCCGGCTGCGCAGATAAGTGACCAGCGCAGCCTCACTCTCGATCTCGACAATCTCAACACGGCGATTCTTTGCCCGGCCGTCTTCGGTACGGTTATCCGCCATAGGCAGTGTCTCGCCCGCTCCCTGAAAAAACAATTGGCCGGGATTTATGCCTGCCGCCTGAAACACCTCGCCCACCGATTTGGCTCGGGCTTCGGATAATTTGGCGTTGGCTGCCGATGAGCCGGTATCGTCGGTGTGGCCGATCAAGAGGATGCGTTGTGCCTGCCGCTTGGCCTCGAGTTGTTGGCGATCCTGGGCTGATACACTGGGGTCGGTCGGGGACTGGCGGGTATAGGTGTCCGCGACAGCGCGGAAATAGCGTTGCGCTGCCGGCGTCAAGGTGGCGGAGCCAGATTCGAAGTGGCCTGCGCCTTCCCAGGTGGAAACTTGGCCGACACGTACGTTTTCTTCGCGCCCCTGCTGGCCGGTCACCGGCACCACCACATCATCAAAGTGGGCGGTAACATTAGCCGCCTGGGCGATCTTCCATTGCTCGCAACGGCGATCATCGACCTCTTGGCCGATCAGATAGCCCGCAAGGCCTCCGC
Source organism: Magnetospirillum sp. (assembly GCA_016195125.1). Classification (GTDB taxonomy): domain Bacteria; phylum Pseudomonadota; class Alphaproteobacteria; order Rhodospirillales; family Magnetospirillaceae; genus Phaeospirillum. The sequence continues at coordinate 8,968 of JACQAD010000101.1, read as the reverse complement.
CGAGAGCACCGAGGGCCGCCGGGAGAGCCTTTTTATTTCCCAGGAAATACCCCAGGGTGCCTGCGGCCACGGCACCAATGGCAGCACCGTAATACTTGCTATTTGCTGCTTCGCATGGATTTTGCGGAGCGTTTGTAGAGGCCAAGGAGGAGGGCTGATTGCCGGTGGCCACGCAGCCGTTGACAGAAGCCACAATGGCTACCGCAGCAGTTAGTCGGCGGCCGAATCGATAGTGGCGTCCGAATTCCGGCATCACGCTGGAATTTTGTGCAGCTTTCACGAATCCCCCCGAATAAAAATCACTGCGGGGTTGCAACTTAGCTCACTCAGACACGGCTCTCAATCCCACAACCATTATCATCAATAGATTTGCGGCGGCTCCCTGATCGCTGTCTGGATGTCGTCTGACCGCTGTCTTGATCACGAGAGAGCCCCCCCTCCCTTCATCCTCAATCCTCATCGCTGCGCGTCCTCCGCGCGGCGTCGCGGCATGGCCGCGAAGCCTCATCCCAGCTTTGCCGCCAAATCCTCGGCTCGCAGGTGCGTATAGCGCTTGAGCATGGCGAGGGTCTTGTGCCCGGTGATGGCGGCTACCTCCATGAGCCCCAGACCCTTCTCGAAAAGCCGGCTGGTCGCCTCGTGGCGGAGGTCATGGTAATGGAGATCGGCGCAGCCAGCCTTTTTGGCGGCCTTGCGCCAGTGATCATCGAGGGCCTGGGCTGAGACGGGAAATACGGGGCCGGATGCGAGGCGCTTCACCCCCTCCTGCGGCTCCAGCAGCCCTTCGAGAACCTTTACCGCAGCCGACGACAGCGGCACATCGCGGCGCTCACCGTTCTTGGTATCCAGGAGGCGCGCGACGCGGCGGGAGAGGTCGATATTGGCCCAATCCAAGGACAGCAGTTCGCCCCGCCTCATGGCCGTTGCCAGCGCCAGCCTGATGATCGGGGCAAGCCACGTCCATTCAGCTTCAGCGGCGGTCAGGAGCCGCATTTCCTCGGTGCTGCCCTCCTCATCAGGCCGAGGGTCAAGCCGCCTGTCTCGCGCCCGCGCAGGCGTTGGTATCTTGATTCGCTCGATGGGGTTGACCAAGCTCTCCAGCCCCCATTCCTTGGCGGCGACGTTGAACAGGTGGGAAATCAGCGCCAGGTCGTTTCGCACGGTGGTCGGGCTGGCGCCGCCGGCTAGGCGCTTATCGCGCCACGCAGCCAGATCGGCCCCCCGAATCGACGCCAGCGACCGTAAGGCCAGCGCATCGCGCTTCCAGGCCGCAAGGCGGTGCATCTCTTGCTTTGCCCCCTTCTTCCGGGGCGTCACCTCGCGTTCGTAACGCTCCAGGGCCTCGCGGAGAGTGGTGGCCTCGGCCTCCCGGCGATCAAGGAAGATGCCACGATCCATCTTGTTTTCTTCGTCGCGGGCCCATGCCTCGGCATCGGCCTTGCTATCGAACGTCCGAGAGATGGCGGGATAGCCCTGCCTGCGGATAATTGCCCGCCAATTTCCCGACCTTTTTTGGAATGTCGCCATGGTCCGGCCTCGTGGTGCATGGAGCCGGCTATGCGGCTCTTTTCATAACCAACCGTACCAAAAATGTACCAAATCCACAAAGAGATTTGAAACCGGTGCCGTATGAACCCTTTATTTTCGCCAGTTTTTGGCTATAAACCCCTAAAGCCTCGCCCCTATATGCCGGTTTTTGGTACCGGCATTCCCAGGTTCGAATCCTGGCGCCCCAGCCAAGCTCTCCCATAAAAATCAATGACACCACCTTACCGGATCCCACCGGGAGGCAGCGGTCAACCTCGTCGCCATGTGGTTGTGATACCGCGTCTATGGCCTAATCTGCGTAGTTGCCCTGTTCGAAGGTCATAGCCTTACATTATGGAACTGCGATATTCTTGAGCCAGTTTGTCGGCTCCCGGACTCGTCGCCGATCGGGATCCATCCAGTAGGGGCTGGGCCATCATGCTCAAAATCAAGATTCGCGAACGGCTGATCATCAGCTTTGCCGGTTTGTTGGCCGTGGTGGTGATTGGCGCTCTGCCTTTGATGCTGCGCCAGATGTCGACAACCATCGTGCGGGCAGAGACCCGTGAGCTGGAAGGCTTCAACCACGCCTTCGACGCTGCCGTCCAGGCGCAATCGGGCATCGGGGCCGGCATGGCCTGGCTGGTTGCGACCATGCCGGAAGTGGATTCTGCGTTCGCCGCCGGCGACCGCTCCCGACTGGCGGCAATGTTTCAAAGCGGCTTTTCCCCCCTGAAGGCCAAAGTCGGGGTCGATCAGTTCCAGTTCCACCTGCCGCCGGCAACCTCGTTTCTACGGCTGCACCTGCCCGACAAATTCGGTGACGATTTGTCCTCGTTCCGCCAGACCGTGGTCGCCGCCAATCGCGACCACCGCGAGGTCTCTGGCCTGGAAAGTGGGGTTGGTGGTCTGGGGGTACGCGGCGTGGTGCCGGTGGATTACAACGGCAAGGCCATCGGCAGCGTCGAGTTCGGCATGTCGCTGGGGCGGCCCTTCGTCGAGGCCTTCAAACAGCGGTTCGGGGTTGACGTTACCATCCATGTGCGGGACGCCAAGACGGGAGCCTTCAAGGTTCTGGCGGCCACTTCGGAACTGGCGGTACTGGGCGAAGCCGAGTGGAGCCAGGCTCTCGCGGGGCAGAAGGTGATCCGGCAGGCCGAACGGGCCGGACTGCCGGTAGCGGTTCTGGCGGCGCCGATTGCCGATTATCAGGTCCTGGGACTGGCCGCCGTCTGGCTGCTGGCGCGCGGCATCGCGCTGCCGCTGGTTCGGATCACCAATGTCATGCATGCCTTGGCCGGAGGCGATATGGCGGTCGAGGTGCCGTCGACCCAGCGTCACGATGAGGTGGGAGAAATGGCCCGCGCCGTCGAGGTGTTCAAGCGCAATGCCCTCGACAAGGCCCGGATGGAAGACGAGGCCGCCCGCCTGACGCATCAGGAAGGCGAAGCCCGCCAGGCCCGCGACAAGGCTGCCGCCGACCACGCCGTCGATGTTCAGGCCAAGGTGGCCTCGGTTGATCAGGCCACATCCGCCATCACCTCCACCGCCAAGGCCATGTCCTTGCGCTCGGAACGCAGCGGCAGTCTGTCGCTGGAAATGGGCGATGCGGCCCGCGGCACCAGCGATCGGGCGGCTATTCTGTCCGAGGCGACCCACCAATTGTCGCTGGCGGTCGACGAGATCGCCCGTCAGGTCACCTGCGCCAACGAAGTGACTCAAAAGGCGGTCGCCGGCGTAACCGGGACCGCCTCCCAGATGGACGGCCTGACCCAATCGGTACGATCCATCGGTGATATCGTCAGCCTGATCAGTGATATCGCCGCCCAGACCAATCTTCTGGCGCTCAACGCCACCATCGAGGCGGCCCGTGCCGGCGAGGCCGGCAAGGGGTTCGCGGTCGTCGCCAACGAGGTCAAGCATCTGGCCAACCAGACCGCCAAGGCCACCGACGACATCTCGCGCCAGGTGGCCGAGATCCAGGCCTCCACCCAGGGCATGGCGACCAGTATCGGCGAGGTGGTCACGGTCATTCGGACACTGGACGGAGTGACCTCGGCCATTGCCGGTGCCATTCAGCAGCAGGACGCTTCCACCCGCGAAATCGCCACCAATGTCGAGGAAGTGGCCGTGCAGGCCGACAAGGTTTCGAATGCCGTTAGCCAGATGGCCCAGGCCTCTGCAAAGACCTGCGCCGGCACCATCCGGGTGATGTGGAGCGCCAAGGGACTGGCCCTGATCGTCGACGGACTGACCGATGAAACTCAAAAATTCCTGACCCGACTGCAGCGGTAGAGGCGGAATTTTCCACATCCTGAGCATGCCCCCCAGGTCTCGGCCAAGGAAGCCTGGAGGTGGCGGACCAGGACGCGCTCGTCTCCCACCGACCTCAGCCCATACCAACCAAAGTCTTGGACTGGCACAGGACGGGGCCGCCTGGCCGGGGCTTACGGGTTGATGCCTACATACTATAGGTGTAGACTGACCTCTGGTGTACCATTCCCCCGTCCGGGGAGCGAATGAGGTGGCCCGATGCAGGCATGGCCCCGTCTTTTGAGCGTTTTCGTGGTCATGGTTGCCGTCCAGCCCGCGTTTGGCGGCGAGGCGATCCGTGTTCTGCTGCTCCCCTTCACCAATACGGCGAGCTTGATGAAGGTCCATCAGCCCATCCGTCTGGCCCTGCAACAGCAACTCAACCGCCCGGTCGAGCTTTACACCTCCGCCGATTTCTCGGCTCATTTCCAGGACATCCGCAGAGGTGATTTCGACATCGCCATCACCGGCCCCCATTTCGGTGCCTGGGCGGTCGATCATGGCCATCGCCCGCTGCTGCGCTATAGCCCCACCCTGGCGCCGGTCCTGGCCGTGCGCAAGGATGGCGGCCTGACCGAGCCCACCCAATTGCGCGGCAAATTGGTGGCCCTGTCCAACCGCCTGTCGACGTCGTCGCTGGGTGGCGAACATTGGCTGAGCGAACTCGGCCTGGTGGCCGGACGGGATTACCGATTGCTGGTCAGCCCCACCCACACCACCGCCATCATGGCGGTGGCCAAGGGTGAGGCCGATGCCGCCATCACCACCCATACCCCGATTCAGCAGGCGCCCCCCGACATCCGCGACCGCCTGACGGTGATCGTCAGCCCCTATGCGGTGCCACATCTGTTCACCATCGCCAATGCGGCCATGCCCGAAGAGGAGGCGATTCGAATCAAATCGGCCCTGAAGGCCTTCCAGGCTTCCGAAGCTGGAAAAGCGTTCTTCACCGAAACCGGCTATCAGGGCTATGCGGATCTGGGGGCCGCCGATGTCCAGGCCATGCAGCCATACATCACCATGCTGCTGCAGGTTATCGAGGCCGAGAAACCTTGAAGCAGATTTTTGAAAGTACCGGCAATTTCAGAAGATCCCTGAGATTCCGGCTGATCACCGCCAGCGTCATCGTCGAAATCGTGATGCTGGCCCTGATGATCGGAAACAACATCCGCCAGTCGGGCGAGCACCTGTCCGGCTTGACCCGATCGCGCATGAATGAAATCGCCGAAACCGTCTCCATCTCGCTGGCCCCAGCCCTGGCGGCCCGCGACTATGCCAGTTTGCAAAGCCTGGTCGACCGGCTGGTTGCCTTGCCTGACCTCAGCTATCTGGAGGTGCGTGACCGTGATTCCCGGATCATTGCCTCCGCCCGGCAGTCTTCCGCCGTCCTGGTCCCCTCGCCCGATAACGACGTCCAGGATGCCGAATCCGATATCGAGATGTATGGCCAGCATTATGGCAGCCTCCGCTACGGCCTGTCCCTGGCCGAGCTGCGCAAGGCCAAGCATGACCTGTTGATCCAAGGTCTGGTCATCGCCCTGGCCGAGATCTTCCTGACCGTGGCCGCCCTGTCCTCCATCGCCATCCTGCTGACCCGCAGACTGGAGAATCTCACCCGCGCCAGCGTCCGCTTCGCCGCCGGCAATTACGAGACCGTGGTGGGGATCAGGGGAAATGACGAGGTCGCGGCCCTGTCCGCCGCCTTCAACACCATGGGCAGCGCCGTCCGCGAGCAGTTTCAGCGGCTGGAGGAGAACGCGGTGGTGCTGCATCGCGCCAACGGCGAACTGAGCCGCCTGGCCGAGATCACGGCACACCATCTCCAAGAACCCGTGCGCCAGATGGTCAGTTACAGCCAGATGCTGCAAAAGGCCAGCGATCCGGCCCTGACGCCCGAAACCCAGCATTACCTGAGCTATATCATCAACGGCGCCAAGCGGATGAAGCGGCTTCTGGTCGATCTCCAGGCCTATGTGGCGGTGGATATCAATCCCACCAGCGGCGGCCGGATCGTCAATCTCGCCACCTGCGCGGAAAATGCCTGGAACAAGGTTCACCAACGGGCAAACGATTGTGCCGCCGAGATCACCTTGGGACCGCTGCCGCGGGTCATCGGCAATGCCGGCCAGCTCACCTCGGTCTTTCTCCACTTGTTCGACAACGCGCTGGAGCACCATGATCCGCAGCGACCGCCGCGGATCAGCGTATCAGTGACACATGCGGAGCATAGCGAGATCATTTCGATCCGCGACAATGGGCTGGGAATCGACCCGGCCTATTTCACCCGGGTCTTCGTCCTGTTCGAGCGCCTGGACGCCGGGGGCACGGGAACCGGCATCGGCCTCGCGATGGTCAACAAGATCGTCGAATCCCATGGTGGCCATGTCTGGATCGAGTCCAACTCACCCCACGGCACCTCGGTCAATTTCGCCCTTCCTTCGCTCAAGGAGGGCACGGCAAAATGATGTCTCCGGTCTCTCACACTCAGCTGCAAGCGACAGAAAAGGGACGCGGCGTCATCCTGGCCGGGGCCATCTTGCTGGTTGTCGCCTTCAGCCTCGCTGCCTGGATCACCTCGGCCCGATCCTTGGAGCAAGACCAGCGTAACGCCCGCATCACGGCGGAAAATCTGGCCCGCGTCCTGTCGGAGAGTATCGACGGCAGCATCGGGCTGATCGACAGCCAGCTGATTCTGGCGGTCACCAGCCTGCAGCGGCAACGCGGCGAACCGGCCATCCCGCCACTGGCGAGAGATACACAGAGCCAGTCCATGGTGGCGAATTCGGTGCGGCTGGCCGATGCCAACGGCAATGTGCTTGCCGGCCCTGACGTGAAACCGGATAAGGGCGGCAATATCGCCGACCGGGACTTTTTCCAGGCCCTCGCCCAATCAGATTCGGCAGAATTGCTCATCGGCAAGCCTGTCTTCAGCCGCCACACCGATTCCTGGGTCATGCCCCTGGCCCGTCGTCTCTCCAACGGCGACGGCAGCTTCGCGGGCATCGTCTATCAGGCGGTGCCGCTCGCCCAGATTTCAGACCTGTTTCAATCCATCGATATCGGCTCCAAGGGGACGGTCGTCCTGTTCGACCATGAGCGCCGCTTCGTGACCCGCCGCCCCGAGCCCAATGGCCCCGGTTCGTCCATCGGCCTCAAGGTCTGCTCGCCCGAATTCGCCGCCAGCTTTGGCCAGAGCCGGGAAAAAGGCAGCTATCAGGCATACAGCACCACCGATGGCATTCGCCGCACCTATGCCTATCGCGAGATCGGCGCCCGCCCCCTGTTCATCATGGTCGGGCTGGCCGAGGAGGATTATCTGGCGGACTGGACCCACTGGCGCGCGGTGATCTTGGCCGCAGTGGCGATCTTTACCATGCTGGTGGCGGCGGCGGCTCTTCTGATCCATCAGGCTCAGTCACGGCGCTTGCGCACCATGCAACAGCTGGCCGCGCAAAGTCGGGAATTACAGACCCTGGTTGCCGATCTTACCCGCTCGAAGGAGCGTTATCGCCAGATTCTGAGAACGGCCAGCGACGGTATCCATGTTCTCGACAGCAGCGGACGGCTGATCGAGGCCAGCGACAGCTTCTATCGGATGCTGGGGCAAACCGCCGAGGATTTTACCTGCCGCTCGGTCAGTGACTGGGAGGTGAGCCATTCCGCCACCGCCCTGGCCCAGGAGCTCCTGCCATCCCTGATGGCCGCGCCGGCGGTCTTCGAAACCATCCACCGCCGCCGCGACGGCAGTGAAATGAACGTGGAGATCAACGCCCAACCGGTGATCCTGGATGGCCAAGCCTATATCTACGCCTCATCGCGCGACATCACCGAACGCAAGACCGCCGAGACCAGGTTGCGGCAGGTGGCCAGCGACCTCTCCATCGCCAGCGCGCGGCTGCGGCTGGTGCTCGACACCGCCGCCGAAGGCATTTTCGGCATCGACGACGAAACCCGCATCACCTTCGCCAACCAGGCGGCCGCCAGTATCCTGGGCTGGTCGGAAACCGGGACGTTCATGACGCGGCCGGCCACGGATGTGCTGGGACACCGTTTGGCCGACGGCGAGTCCTGCTGCCACCGGGAGTGCTCCATTCGCCTGACCTTGCAAGATGGGCAAGTGCGCCGCATCGCCGACGAATACTTTGTCGGCTCGTCGGGCAAGCCCGTTCCGGTGGAATACGTGGTCTCGCCGGTCATGGTCGAGGGCCATCCGGTGGGAGCGGTGGTGGTGTTTCACGACATCAGCGAGCGCCGCGCCTTGGAAGTCGAACTCAAGCGTTCCAACACTCAACTGGAACAATTCGCCTATGTGGCCTCCCACGATCTGCGTCAGCCCCTGCGCATGATCAGCTCCTATCTGTCCCTGCTCGAACGGAAATTGGGCAGCAGCCTGACGGATGACGAGCGGAGCTTCCTCGACTTTGCCGTCGGCGGGGCCCGGCGCCTGGACGCCCTGATCCTCGGCCTGCTCGAATATTCGCGCATCGGCCGCGACGCCCCCCATGCGGACATGGATCTGGCGACCGCCGTTGATGATGCGCTGGATAATCTGAAACTGCTGATCGCCGATACCGGTGCCAGCATCACCGTTGCCCCCAACCTGCCACGTATTGCCGGCAATCGCCTGGAACTGATGCGGCTGTTCCAGAATCTCATCGGCAACGCCTTGAAATATCGCTTTCCCGACCGGCCTCCGGTTATTGCGGTCGAGTGCCGGGGCCAGGATCACGAATGGATCATCACCGTCGCCGATAACGGCATCGGCATCGCGGAAGAGGATCGCGCCCGGGTCTTCGGCATCTTCCAGCGTCTGGTCACCGCCAACCAGTACGAGGGCACCGGCATCGGCCTTGCCATCTGTCAAAAGATCGTCGAAGGCCATGCCGGCCGCATCTGGGTCGAGGGCAACGATGGTGAAGGCAGCCGCTTTATGATCGCGCTTCCGGCATTGGACGGCCAAACCGAATGCCTCTGCCACGATCGGGATTCATGACGAGGCGGTACCCGGCATCGCAAAACTTCCAGGAATCATGAAATCGCGCGATCTGTCCAAGCAGGACAGAACCAGCCTGATGCCCGTCTCTCCGTTGGCTGTCTCACCGCCCGCCCTGCCCACTGCCTTCAAGCG
>JACQAD010000106.1 GCA_016195125.1 Magnetospirillum sp. | reverse complement strand
CTCGGCCTCGGCCAGCAGGGCGGCAAGATCGCTGTCGGACATGATGCCGCCCAACGAAATTTCTTCCTGGGGATAATCCTCGGATTCGGGCTCCGACTCCGCTTCGTCGAGCAGGGCGGCGATTTCCGCGTCGGTCATGGCCCCGCCCAGATCGAACAGGGAGGGCGGCGGTTCCGCCTCGCACGGAGCGGCCTGCTCGGAAAGGGCTATGAGGTCGTCATCGGAAAAGCCCATCCCGGCACCGATCTCCGGCAGTTCCGACAATGGGGAACCCATGTCGCCGTCGTCCTCCGCCTCTTCGTCGCTTTCCTCCAGCAGGGCGGCGATGTCCTCGTCGGACATGGCGGCGTTGAAAGAGAAGTCGGGCTTGGGCGCGCCTTCGTCGGCGGCGACGGTCGCATCGAATTCCTCTTCCTCCGACGCCTCGGACAGAATGGCGGCAAGGTCATCATCGGATATGCCGGTGATGGGAAGGTCCAAGCCGGTCTCCGCCGGCTCCATATCCTCTTCCTCGCCGGCCTCGGCCAGAATGGCGGCGAGGTCGTCGTCGGACAGGGTGCTGCCCAGCGGCGCAGCCTCAGCGGACGCGTCATCGAGCGCGGCTTCGGAAGAATCGTCCTCATCCCCCTCCACATCACCCATGGCCAGGATGGCGGCCAGATCCTCGTCGGAGAGAACCGCCCCCCTATCGTCATCGGTATCGTCATCGGAATCGGAATCGGAATCGGCCAGGGCCAGAGGCACCGCCTCCTCTTCCGGGAAATCGTCAAACGCCGACGGAATGGGCGCGAAGCTCAAGGGCGGAGGCGCGTCGTCGGGCATCTCCTCCTCGGCAAAATCCTCGGGACCGAAATCCTCGGCGATGCCGCTTGCGAAATCGCCCAGGGCCATTTCGTCATCGGCGTTCACCCGACGCCGCAGGTGATAGACGGTCTGCTTGCCGAAATCCTTGGCCAAGGACAAAACGCCCACATATTCGCAGGCAAAGCGCTCGGTGAAGTCCTCGCTCCGGTTCTGGGCCTCGGACCGCAGGGCGCTCTGCTCGGCGGTCAGGACCGCGACGAATTGCTGGGTGGCGTAGACGTGGCCGATCACCGTCACCGGCTCGAGACGGGCGGCGCGGTTGATATGGCTGCCGTAGAAATTCTGGCGGCCGCAGATAGGATCGACGGCCTGGAACACCGGGCCGGCATGGAGCGAGATGCGCAGATTGAGCGGGTGCGGCAGACGATCGGACAATTCCTCGTCCGCCTTCAACACCATTTCCTGCAGGGTCTGGGCGTATTCGGCCATGGGGGTGGCCTTGTCCATTACCGCGAAGATGGCGTCGCCCCAGGTGTTGATGGCGATGGGCTGGTGCTCCAGACCGGCCATGCCCTCCGAAATGATCCGCAGGAAGTCGAGGAACACCGGCGTGTGTTCCTCCTTCAATTTGGAATACCCGGCGATGTCGCAGAACATCATGGAGCGGATGACCCGGCCTTCGCCCCTTTCCTCGTCCCCGTCGCCATCCAGATCGGGCATGGCAGGAATGAAATCACCGGCCAATTCCGGGTGCTGCTGCAGCAACCCGTCCAGGTCGATGATCCGCAGTTGCGAGATGTCTTCCCACTGGTCGATGAAATCGGCGGCGCCACCGACCAGCGAGCCGGGCATCATGTCCCACACCGCCAGCAGATAGGGCGCCGTTTTCAGGAAGCTGGCCCGCAGCGTCGCCAGACCGTGCAGACACTGATTGGCGAACCGGTACAGCATCCCGTGGCCGAGATAGCGCTCCTCGGTGGCGTAGGTGACGGTATTGGCCAGCTTCAGCGCATTGCGGAAACGCATTTCCCAGCGCGAGCCGCCATAGCGCACATTCTCGGGGATGAAGTCGTCGATGGCGTAGGGCATCACCACGTTGACTTCGGCGCCACGCTCCAGCATGGCCTCGATGAACAGCAGATCCGAGCCGCAGGCGGCCATGGAATAGCCCACCTGCGCCCCCAGTTCGTCCAGGGATTTGGCGATCTCGGCGCGAACCGCGGCCTCCAGTTCGGGCGGGAAGTGCGGCCCCTCGCCCGGCCGGTCCAGGGCATGGCCGGTGAACACCACCACCGTCGGCGGCTTGATGATATCGAACACGGCCTCGGGAACGTTGAGCCCGCCTTCCTGCAACAGAGCCAGCTGCTTCAGGGCCGCGACGGTACTGCCGTAATGGATGCCTTCCAGGGTGCTGGCCCAGGCGAAGGAGGCCAGGGCGTCCTGGATCTCGCCCAGCAGCAGATGCGCCTCGGCCACGGTGGCCAGCATCTGGTAGCGCTCTTCCGGCGACAGGGTCAGATCGGTTTCGGCATTGCTGACCCGGTCGCGGACCTTGCGGGCCAGATCGCGGGCGGTGTGCTGGTCGCCCAGCAGCCACGAGGTGACCGCCGCGTCGATACCGTCGCGGGGAGCGTTGCTGATGTGGAAGGCGCGCAGGAACAGCTCGCGGCAATGTTCCAGATCGACGCGCGAGCCCGAAGCCAGCCAGGCCTCGCGGAACACGCCGGCCAGGGCGGTGTAGGTCTCGGCATCGGCACTGGCCACCAGCTTCTTGCCGCGCACCAGTTCCAGCGCCTCGGCCAGCTCGGCCATGCAGGCCAGGGAATCCTGGCCCTCGGGCTCGTCCAGAACCTCGACGGCGCGGCGCAGACTGTTGTGCAGGCGGTGGAACGGGCCTTCATCGATGAGAATGACGTCGAGCACCGGCTGCAACAGCTTGCGAGCTTCGTCCACGGCGCCGGTCTGCGACAGGGCGACCGCGCCGAAAATGGCCAGCTTGAAACTGTCGGGATACTGCCTGAGGCCGTCACGCGCCGTGTCATGGGCAAGGAAGTTCTGCCCTTCCTCGAGCAATTCCCGAGTGACACGCTCCCATTCTGACAGAGTGCGGGGTGTGCTGGCACCGGCACTGATCGTGGTCGATTCCGCCAAGATTGGGCGAGCCTCTCCAAAGGGTCAGAAGACCTGTGTATCATGAGCCGGGCCGCCCCGAAAGGCCCGCCTCGGCACAGGACTTTCGGACGCACGTCGATCCGCCTCGGAAATAATGCCTATTTTCAGAAATTGCCCATGAATTCAAGCGGGTGGCGCCGCCGTTGGCGCACTATGCTCCGCGTCGAT
>JACQAD010000105.1 GCA_016195125.1 Magnetospirillum sp. | reverse complement strand
CGGCGGGCGGCGGCGGCGCGGCAGGGCGTGGACTCGAAAGCGGCCTTGCCCTCGGCGGCGACGACCGGCGCCCCCAGCTGGCCCTTGACCCGCAACGGCGTGGTGCCCTTGGCGGCGATGATGATGTCGAGGGCTTCGCTGCGCAGGTCGATGGTGCCGGTGGCTATGGCGCCGGTGCGGCTGGTTTCGGCGGCCAATCCCCGGTCGGCGTTGATCAGTCCGGCCTTGACCGGGAATCGGGCGACCAGACAGCGCAGGCGCAATCCGTCCTCTGATGGGAGCGGCGGGGCGAGGTCGCGGATCAGGCGCTCGGCCAGATCGCCGCCGGCGCCCTTGGCCAGGACGATTTCGCCCAGGATGGCCGAGGCGGTGCCCTCGACGCTGCCGGCCATGGCCCGCAGGCTGACGCCCTGGGCCCGGAGATCCAGGGCCAGATCGCCCGTCCCCGATTGAATGGCGGCGCCGGTCAGCGCGGCGAAACTCAAGCCGTTCCCGTCCACCCGAAGCGAGGTGGAGGGAACCTTGCCGGCGGCATCCAGCTTCATCTCGCCCTTGAGGATGCCGTCACCGGCCTGGGCTGAAAACTCACTGATGGTCAATCGGCCGGCGGATTGCCGTAGCTCGGCACTGGCGTCGGAGACGCTCAGCGGCCCGAGCAGCAGCCTGGCGGCCACCAGGGACAGATCGGCATCCACTCCCCGGATCATGTCGAGGGGCAGGGAATCCGATGGCAGGATGCGGCCGTCGGCAACGGGAATGGCGGGGCGCAACGGCTGCGACCGGCCCAGATCGCCGGATTTGGATTGGGGCAGGGTGAAATCGTTCAAGGCCAGTACACCCGCCGCCAACCGTCCGTACAGGCGGGGGCGGGGGGATTGCACCAGCGACAATTCGCCGCTGAGATCGCTGCGGCCGAGATTGCTCTTGAGTCCGGTCAGGCGCCAGCCATTGTCGATATCGTTCAGCTTGCCGCTGAGTTTGAGCGGCCCGGCCGAGGGCAGGTCGATGCCGCCGAGGCGGGCCAGGGCGGACGACGAATCGGCCTCGACGGTCAGGGCCAGATCCAGTCCCGTCATGACCAGCGGGTTGGCGATGGCTCCCCTGGCGGTGATCAGCAGCGAGTCGCGCTTGCCGATGATGGCATCCACGTCCGCCAGCGCGATTGTGCCGCCGGTATCGGAAAGCCGGGCCGCCAGCTTGAAGGGGCCGAAGGAATGGGAGGGAGATGAACCGGGGCGCAGCCGCAACAGCTCGGCCAGTTCCTCGCCCTGGGCCTTGAGGTCGAGGTCCAGGCCCCGGCCGGCCAAAGGCGAGGCGACGGTGCCGCGGACGGTGATCACGCTGCCCCCGAACCCGGCCTTGACCTGGAGAGGATAGGGCTTGGCGCCGAGCAGGGTACTGGCCGGGCCGACCGAACCGCCAAGGGTGAAGGGGCGGTCCTGCCACTTGCCGTCCACTTGCAGGGCCAAGGGGCCCCCGGCCTCGCTTTCGGGTTGCAGCCGGGCCTTGGTCAGGGTGACGCTCTGGGCGGGCGAGCCCACCAGCAGGGTGCCGTTCTCGATCAGGATTTCCGAGAGGCTGAGCTGGGTGGTGGGGGCGCCTTCGGGGGAATCGGCCAGGGAGATGGATTTGGCCGATCCCGGCCTGGCTGCCAGCAGCGCCAATTGAGAGGGGCGCAGGGTCGGGCGGATCAGGGTCAGGGATTCCAGCCGCAACTGACGCAACGCCAGGGGAATCAGGGCAATGTCGGCCTCGACCCGATCGATGCTCAACAGCGGGTCGCCCTTGCCGGCCGACAGAGTCACGCCGGTGAAGCTGATCCGTGGCGACAGCCCCAATTTCAGCTTGGTGGCGCCGGAAAAGGCAAGGTCGAGGCCGCTGGCCGCCTTGACCCGTCCGGCCAGGAAGGCATTGTAGCGTTCCGAATGGAGCGACTTGGCGGCGGCGATCAGCGCGACCACCAGAACCAGAAGCAGGGCGGCAACGATCTTGGCAATCGTGCTCAGCCGCATTCCTTGTCTCCGGTCAGGGCATCGAGGACGTCGGTCAAATTGTCGAAGGTATCCAGAACCACCTGGGCTCCGGCCTTGTTCAATTCGTCCAGGGAGTGATATCCCCAGGACACGCCGACGGCGGCGGTGCGGGCGGCGGCGGCCATGGCCATGTCATAGGCGGTGTCGCCGATCATGACGATCTCATTGGGCTCCAGCCCGCAATCGGCGGCGGCGCGGCGCAGCATGGAGGGGTCGGGCTTGCTGGGATTGTCGTCGGCGGTCTGGATGGTGACGAAGCGGCCCTTGAGCCCATGGCCTTCCAGCATGGAATCGACGCCGCGCCGGGATTTGCCGGTGGCGAGGCCGAGCAGCCAGCCATCGGCTTCCAGCCTGTCCAGGGCCTCCCTGGTGCCGGGGAACAGCGGTTCCATGGTGTCGGGCAGCAGGCGCATGGCCCGGAAGGCCTCCTTGTAGGATTCGGCCACGGCGCGGTGCACGCTGGGCGTGGCCCAGGGCAGCAGCACGCCACAGGCCTCCACCAGAGACAGGCCGATGATGCGGCGCACCTGTTCCGGCCGGGGAATCCCCAGATTCAGATTGGTCCAGGCTTCGGTCATGGCCGAAACGATATTGTGCTGGCTGTCCACCAGGGTGCCGTCCACATCAAAGACGGCGAGACGCAGATGCGACATCGGGCTCCGGTGCGCTGATCATATTATTCGTGGGGTTAATGTTACCCCATCGACGCCTCACAACCAACCGCCGGAATGTGGCGAGTGTGTGGCGCTTTCTAATCCTCGTCGAACGCGACGAAGGGGCGGCCGGAATCGCTTTCGTTGAACCCGAAGAAGTCGAAGCTGGCCTTGATGTGAGGCGGCAGCGGCGCACTGATCTCCAGCACCTTGCCCGAGCGTGGATGGGGCATGCGTACGGCGCGGGCATGCAGGTGCAGCTTGCGCGAGACGCCGGTGCCCTCGATCAGGGCCTCCTTGCCGCCATATTTGCCGTCGCCCAGGATGGGGGTGCCCAACAGGACGCAATGAACGCGCAGCTGATGGGTTCGCCCGGTGCGGGGTTCCATTTCCAGCCAGGCGGTGCGCTTCAAGGTGGCATCGACGATGCGGTAATAGGTGACGGCGTGCTTGCCGTCCTCCTCGTCGACGCCCACCTTCTCGCCGGCCCGCCCCGGCAGCTTGGCCAGGGGCGCGTCGATGCGGCCCTGCGGATGCTTGGGCACGCCGGCCACCAGCGCCCAATAGCATTTGCGGGCGGCGCGGCTCTTGAAGGCGGCGGCCAGCTTGGACGCGGCTCCGGCGGTTCGGCCCAGCAGCAGAACCCCGGACGTATCCTTGTCCAGGCGGTGAACCAGTTTGGGCCGCTCGCCATCGAAGCGCAGCGCATCCAGCCAGGCATCCAGATGCTGGTCGGACATGCCGGTGCCGCCCTGGACCGCCAGACCTGGCGGCTTGTTGAGGGCGATGACGTCGTCGTCCATGTAAAGGACGCAATCGCGCAGCATGCGGGCGATCTTCTCGTCCACCTCCGCCGGCTTGGCCTCGCGCAGGGGAGCCGGCCCCTCGGGCAGGGGCGGAATGCGGATGCTCTGGCCCGCTTCCAGGCGCTGGTTGGACTTGGCGCGCTTGCCGTCCACCCGCACGTTGCCGGCGCGCAGCCACTTTTCCAGCAGCCCGTGGCCGATGGTGGGGAAATGGCGCTTGAACCAGCGGTCGAGGCGGATTTCGGCCTCTTCGTTGGCGACGGTCAGGATCTGAATTTCGCTCATGGCGGCGAAGCTAGCCGCCGCTGGAGGGAGAGACAACAGATTCTTTCCGGCGAAATCCCAGTGTACGACTCTGGAAAATAGTGTCACGGGGTTGAATTGGCGTTAATACCTACCATTCTAAAGTCATGCCTCCATGGGCATAGTGGCATGGCGTAAGAGCGGAAGCGGAGAGAAAAAATGCGCGATAACGGACCCGTGACCAACCGCGAGGTTGAGCTTAATGACGGCGATATGCTGGTCTCGCGCACCGATCCGGGCGGCCGGATCACCTTCGTCAACAAGGCGTTCATCGATATCAGCGGCTTTACCGAGCAGGAATTGCTGGGTTCGCCCCATAATCTGGTGCGCCATCCCCACATGCCCAAGGAGGCCTTCGCCGATCTTTGGGCCGCCATCAAGGCTGGGCGTCCATGGGAAGGCTTCGTCAAGAATCGCTGCAAGAACGGCGACCATTACTGGGTGCGGGACAACGTCACGCCCTACATGGAAAATGGCCAGATCGCCGGATTCATCTCCATCCGTGCCAAGCCGACGCGCTCGCAGGTGGCCGAGGCGGAGCGGGCCTACGAGATGTTCCGCACCGGCAAGGCCCAGGGCCTGGCCATTCAGGATGGCCGCGTGATCAAGGTGTCCCTGGCCGGGAAGCTGGCCAACATCAAGAACTCCATCGCCGGGCGTCTGGGCGGCGTGCTGGGGGTGCTTGGCCTGCTGCTGCTGGTGGTGGGCTGGCTGGGGGTATCGGGGACGCGGAGTGTCGGTGAGGATCTGCGCGAGGTCTACCAGGAGAACACCCAGCCGGCCATCGATCTGGCCGAGATCGCCGATCTGTTCCAGGAAAACTACCGGCAGATCGCCACCATCGAGGTCCAGTTGCTGGTCAATCAGAATTGGGTTCCGATCAACGACCGGTTGGCGGGGATCGAGGCCAATTCAGCGACGATCTCCCGCAAATGGGATCATTACGCAGCCGGCAATCACCCCGCGGAAGAGCTGCGGTTGATCGAGAGATTCGTCGCCGCCCGCGCCGCTTTCCGCGATCAGGGCCTGAAGCCGGCCGAGGAATTGGCGCGCAAGGGGGATTCGGTTGCCCTGGCCAAGCTTCTTGGCGAAAGCATGCGGCCGACGTTCAACGCCGCCCATGGGGCGATCAAGGATCTGATCGCCTATCAGAGCAAGGATGCCGCCGCCACCTATGCCCGCGCGGAACAGCATATTTCCAGCCTGACCACCGTGGTAGCCGGCGCTCTCGCCTTTGCCCTGGGCCTTGGTCTGGTTCTCGGCATCTGGATTCTCAACGGCATCCGCACGCCGCTCAAGGCCATGGAAGGCCATTTCGACGCCATCGCCGCCGGCAATCAGGCCCATGATATTCCCGTGGCCGACATCAGGGAGTTTGGCCAATTGCACTCGCTGCTGCGGGCTCTGAAGGCCAAGCTGGGCTATTCCGCCATGGAAAAGGAAGAGCTCGACCGTCAGGCCGAGGAGAAGCGTCGGGCCGAGCTTAATCGGGTCGCCCAATCCCTGGAAGACCGGGTGGCGGGAGTCGTCGATCTGATCGATGTTTCCTCGGGTTCGCTGTTGGGCAACGCCCAGACCCTGTCGTCGAATGCTCAGCAGACCATGATGCAGGCCGGCAATGTCATGAGCATGACCGGGCAGGTCACCGCCAACGTTCAATCAGTGTCGGCGGCCACCCAGGAACTGTCGTCCTCGGTCACCGAGATCTCCCGTCAGGTTTCCCACGCCGCCACCATCTCGGTCGAGGCGGTGCGTCAGGCCAATGACACCGACCGCATGGTGCGCGGTCTGGCCGATGCCGCCCAGAAGATCGGCGACGTGGTCAACCTGATCAACGACATCGCCGCCCAGACCAATCTCCTGGCGCTGAACGCCACCATCGAGGCGGCCCGTGCCGGCGATGCCGGCGAGGGCGGCGACCGCCTCCGGCTGAAGGCTCCCTCGCCCCATCTTCGGGTCGGTGGGAGGATGTTAGCGCCGGGTCGGGATCGGACCCAGGCTGCGCATCCAGGTGTCGATGGCGGCGGCGGAGCCTGACTTGAAACCGGTGCCGGCCTGCTGAGCCAGTCCGGGAGAGCGCAGCAGGTCGTCCAGGGGCTTCTTCAGACACTGGCCGTAGGCGGCCTCCAGATCCGACGCGTAATCGTTCTCCACCGGAGATTCCCAGCGGGTGGTGAAATTGCCCAGGGGCACGCCGTCCGATGTCCAGGCGTCGATGCCGCAGCCGATCTTGAACCTGGTATCCAGCCTGGCCCAACTGGTCTTGCCGATCAGGCGCACGACGATCTGGGGACGCAGGGCCGGGTCATTGATCTCGGCCTGCTGAAAGCCCTTGGACAGCAGGGCGCGGGCGGCATTGGCCAGGGCCTGGCCGTCCTTGACCTTGGTTTCCTCGGTCTGGTAGCGGCTGATCTGGATGACCAGATTCCGGTTGAGGTCGGTCTCGCCCATATAGATCATGACTCGGGCCTTGTAGGGCAGAGCCACGCCGGGAACCGGGCTGGGCTCGACACTGGCGGCCGGCGGCAATCCGCTGGAGCAGCCGGCGAGCAGACTCGCCATGGCCATCACTCCGATCCAGCCCGTTCGGCGCATGATCATCCCTTTCGTCAGTTGATGGTGGAGGACAGGCCCTGGGCCTTCACCCGCTTCTGCCATTCGCCCATGAAGGTCTGGAAGTCCTGGGCCTGCTTGATCTTATCACCCAGGCGGCGGTAGTCGATGATGCCGCGCTCGGGCTCGCTGGTCAGCAGGTCGAAGGCCTCGCGCAATTGGGTCTGGGCCATCAGCGGCGCGTAGGTCCGCCGCAGGCGGGTCAGGCCGCGCTCGTCCTTGGCCAGGGTCATGGCGGTGGCGGTGTCGAGCAGGCGTCGGGCCATGGCCGGGTCCAGCGGGCGGTTGCCGATGGGTTTGACGATGGTCGATTCCAGGGCCGCCGCCGCCTCGGGCCAGCGCTTGAGCTTCCAGTTGATGTCGCCCCTGAGGCGGTTGGCCTCTTCGCTCTGGTCGTTGATGATCAGGGCCAGGGCCTCGGCCGAACGGCCGAGATCGGACAGGGCCTGGACGCGGATATAGCGGCGTTGGGCGGCAAGGTCGGCGGAGATTTCCGGCACCTCGCTGGCCTCCAGGGCCTCCAGCGCCAGATTGGGCTTGCGATCGGACAGATTGAGGAAGGCCAGCCGGGTGCCCACCCGCGCCTTGTCGGGGCCGGCCAGACGGAATTCCACCTGATGGCGCAGCAACTCGCCGGAACGCTCCAGCAGATCCACCCCGGCCAGCCGGTCGGCCAGCCGGCGGATCATCTCGTCGCCCTGGGTGCCGGACGGCGTCAGCTCCTGGAATTCGTCATAGAGGCCGATGGCCACCACCGGATTCAGCTTGTCGGCCTCGCCGGTGAGGAACAGGCGGTTGAAGGTGTCGCTCATCTCTTCCTGGACCTTGCCGATATCGGGATTGTCCGGGTAATTGGCGACCAGCGAATGCATGGAGCGTAAACCCTCGCCATAGCGGCCGGCGGCGATCTGCAACTGGCCCAGGCGCTTCATCAGCTGGTATTCGAAATCCTCGCCGCGCCAGGCGAAGCGCAGCTTTTCCAGGTCGCGGATCGCCTCGACAGGAGTCATCTGCTTGAGCTTCAGCATCAGCTCGACACGATCGCGGGCGGCATAGGCCCGGTCGGGGCGGCTTTCGCTGGCCTCGGCATCGCGGTAGCGCGAGATGGCCTGGTCGTATTGCTTGCCGGCCTGGGCCGCCATGCCCGAGAGGTAGGAGAGCTTGCCCACGTCGCGCTTGGACAGGCCGGGGCCCATCATGGAATCGACGATCTTGGCGGCGCCTTTGGCATCTCCGGCCCGCGCCACGGTCTTGGCGGCGATTTCGCCGATGCTCATGCGCAGCGTGCGCGGCCAGCCCTTGATGTCCTCGGGCGCCAGACGCAGCACCAGGGCCTGCTTGTTGGGATCGGGCAGCGAGCGGGCCGAGGCCGCCGCCAGGAACAACTGCACCCTGGGGTCTTCCTTCAGGGCCGGCATGGACAGATCGGCGATGGCGTCTTCGTCCCGGTTCATCAGGAAGCTGGAGGCGCCGCGCACCGCCCGGAAGGCCGGTGTGTCGATGATGGCCGGGTCGACGGCGGCCATCACCCGCAGCTCGCCCAAGGCCTCGGCGGCGAAGCCGTTGGCCAGATAATGGCGGGCGATCTCCATGCGCTGGGCGTTCTTTTCGTCGGGCCGCACATAGGCCAGACGGCTGATCAGCTTGCGGTGGTCGTCGACGAATTTATCATTGCCGCCGCGCAGCCACTTGCTGATGTCCAGGGGCGCCGTGGCCATGGATTCGGCGCCCATCTGGGCATCGGCCATGGCCGGCCCGCCGCCGGGGGTGTCGGAAGGAGCCACCACCGGCGACAGGAACAGGCCGCCCGGCATGGTGATCTCGACGGTGGATTTGTTGGTGTCCAGGCGCACGTTGTCGGCGCGGGGAATGACCGCCACGCCCTGGGCCGAGGGCAGCAATTCGGCGCCCGGATAGTCGCGCCCGGTACGAACGCCGGCACCGATGGCGGGGACCGTCACCACATGGATGGTGTCGCCCACTTCCGGGTCGCGCAGGATCATGTCGGCGGAGCCCTCGGCGGCGGTGATGACCACCCGGCCGCGATCCTGGAAGTCAATCTGGGTGCTGACGTCGAAGCCCACCTTAGGGGCCATGGGCTGTTCGTGGATGTCGAGTACCCACAACTGGCCTTCCTTGCGCACCGACGGATTGAAGCCCTGACGGGTGATCATCCGCACGGCGGTGCCCTTGAAGCCCTGGACCTGCTCCACATGCAGGACGACGTCGCCGCCGGTGCGTTTCAGCAGCTTGGGGTCCATCTCGGCCTTGAGGTCGAAGACGACCCACAGCCAGCCGGCCCGGCGGAAGACGGCGGCGCCGGTGGGCTTGTCGAAGGGGAAGCCCAGGCTGACCACCTTGCCCACGGGGGCGGCCTTGATCTCGTCGGCGCCCTTGCCGGCCATCTCGACCTGGGCGGGCGGCGCGGCGGCAGGCGAGGCCGGCCCCGGGGACAAATTGGTCTTGCCGTTGGTCTTGCCATTGACCGGCCCGGGAGCCGGCGCGGCGGGGCTCTGCTGGTCCAGGGGCTTGAGGGCGGGAGGCTGTTCCTCGGTGCCCAGGGCGGGCGCCAGGGGCGGGGCGGCGGCACCATTGGCCCGGGGCGGCGGCGGTGCGCCGGCCGGACGGACCAGATCGACGGCGATCCGCGGTCCGCTGGTGAAGTGCCGCACCCGCATGCCCGGCGGCAGGGACAGCACCACCGAAGTTCCCTTGGCCCCGTTCCTGGCTTCGAGGAATCCCACGTCCGAGGGCAGCGAGGCCTTGAGCGAGGTGGTGTTGACGTTGGCCAGACGATCGAAATTGATGGAGACGCGGCCGCCGGCCTCATCGACGCTATAGCCCACCGGCTTGGGCCAGTCGAAGACCAGGCGGTTGAAGCCCGTGTGTTCGCCGCCGCGCACCATCAGATCGATGGCCGGCCCCAGGGGCTCGGCGGGCTTTTCCGCGACCGGCTTGGGCGCCTCGGCCGCATTGGTCTGGGCCGGCGCGGGGGGAGGGGCGACCGAGGAGGTCGGCGTCTTGGATTCGGTGAGGTCGACCACTACCGAGGAGCCGGTCTGGAAGCTTTTCACCTGCACCGGGATGGCCAGGGGAAAGGTGACCATCATGCGGTCGGGACTGAGGGTCGCACCCTTGAGATAGCGGGCCAGGGGCTTCAGGACCACCTTGGGGTCGCCGGCCATGGGGCGGTCGAACCTGATGATGAGCTGGCCGTTGACGGTTTCCGCCGAGAATTTGACCGGCCCGTCCCAGTCGAAGACCAGACGGCCATAGCCGTCATGGTCGGCGGCACGCGGCGAAGTCTGGGCCCAGGCCAGGGGAATGGGCAGTAACAGCATCAGGACAAGGGTCAGAACCGGACCGATGCCGCGAAGGCAATCGCTCACGCTGACGGGCGTTTGTCGTCGCCGTCCGGTGGTGGCTTGGCCGGATGCCTTCATGGAAGGCTAGTCGAAGCTTGCCAGCAGCGCGTCGATATCGGCCTGATTAGTGGCGTTGCCGGGCAGCTGCGGGCCATTGAGGAGGTCCTGATCGGTCAGTTCCTTTGCCTCTGCCTTGCCCGACGCCTCCCCAAACTCGGCGCCGAACATCTTGACCAGACTTTCCACCCGATCCTCGATGTCTTTCAGCGCCTTCACAACCTTGGTTATGCGCTGGCCGGTAATGTCCTGGAACGTACAGGCCTCGAAGATGCGGGTGGTAATCTCGTCCAGCCGGTTGGCCACCTCCTGATCCAGCATGGGCGTAAGGGAGCCCAGGCTTTCGGCCGCGTCCATGATCTCATTGGTCGCGGCCTCGGTGGCGCCGACGATGGCGTCGAGTTCATCCGTCGCCGAAGCGATGAACTCGTTCTTGATTTCGCCGGGCCGAAGCGCGGCGATCTCTTCCTTGGCGGCATGGATGTACTGAGACAGGGATTCCAGCTCGCGATAGAGCTGCAAGTCCCCGGCACTGATATCCCCCGTCATGGTGTCGAGCAACGCCCGCACCACTTCCCCTACTTTATCGACATGCACGGTCTCGCCATGTTCACGGCGAATGGCGTCCAAGCGAAGCTCAAGATCGCGATCAACGCCCTTGGCCGACATGGCAAGACCCCCCCAGGTCGTTAGAACTCGCCCAACACACTGACCATCTTGGTCTTCAACGTTTCAGCGTTGAAGGGCTTGACGATGTAGTTGGACACGCCCGCTTCCTTGGCGGCGATGACGTTTTCCGACTTGGACTCAGCGGTCACCATAATGAAGGGGACCGGCTTGAGCTTGGCATCGGCACGAACTTCGCGCAGAAGCTGCAGGCCGGTCATGGGCTCCATGTTCCAGTCGGAGATGACCAGACCATAATTGCCCACGCGAAGCATCTGCAGCGCCATGGCGCCATCGGTAGCCTCATCCACGTTATTGAAACCCAGCTGCTTGAGCAGGTTTCGGATGATTCGCAACATCGTCTTGTAATCATCCACGATGAGAACGTTCATATTCTTATCGACAGCCATCCATCCGCTCCTTCGAGACACTAGCCGCCAGCAACCGAAAAAACCGGTAACCTACGAATTTGCCTAGTTAAGATAGGGGACCACACTTGCGCAAGTCATTTTTTATGCAATCCCCAAGGTTCACCCGCCCGAGGCCCCTCTTGGCATCGGTATCTGGCGTCTTTGTGCCAATTCGGCAGTAACAGCCTTGGCCTTGGACGGGTCCATTTCGGCCATGATCGGAGCAACACGCTGTTCCTTCATGCGCTCGACCACTTCCAGCAGGATGCTCATATCCAGCTGTTCGAAAATTTTAGCAGCCTCTTTGGGCTTCATATTTTCATAAATCTTGACCAGGGAGCGCATTTTATTGTCTTCCTGATCGTTATACTGGCGCAGCAGCCCCTCGATGGTGGCCTGCAGCGTCTTCATCTCGGCAACCTTGCGGTCGATCTGATCCTCGGCGGCCTTGAGCAGCGCCTCGCGCTTTTCGATATCGCGTTCGCGGCCGTCCAGCGTGCCGCGGCGTTCCTGCAACTTTTGCAAGACGTCCAGCTCGGTCTGGGTCATGGCACCGCCCGGATCGGCGCTGGCCGGGGTGGCGGCGGGGGCGTCGGCGGGCTTGGCGGCGGCCGGTTGGGCCGGCGCCGCCGGCGGCGCGGCGGGCTTGGGAGGCTGCTGGGCCTGCAACTCGGCCACCGAGATGGAGGATGCTCCGAACATGCCCTTGAAGATGTCGCCGACCCGCAGGGAGAGCATCAGGACACCGGCGAAGATCAAGATTGGCAGAACGCGCACGATGGGCGGGCGGGCTTCGGTCTGCGGCGCTCCGGGGCGGGCCGAGACCGGCCTGGGTGATTTGGTGGTGGTCTTGCGGGTCTTGGTTGCCATGGCGGCGTCCTTACCTCATGGCCTGAAGGGCGCGCAGCAATTCGCGCTCGGCTTCTGACCGGTCGTCCCCGTCGGATTCCGCGGCGGCGGCGGCGGCGATGGCGGCGGCGCGACCGGAATTCATGCGCGGCGGCGGCATGGTGGGGGCCGAGGCGGTTCCCACCTGGGCCGGGCTACGGGTCTCGGCGGGCTTGCCGTCGGGGCGGGCGGAGCGCACGGCGTTTTCCAGGCGGTTGGCCATGGTGTCGGCGCGCTCGATCATGAAGGCGAGGTCGTCACGCAGGGACTGGGCTTTTTCCACCCGTTCCTGCAGGGTCTGGCCGGATTCCTCGGCGGCCTTGCGCAGCTTGGGAATGGAGGATTCGGCCCGCACCGTGGCCTCGTTGAAGGCGGCGATGGTCTTGGCCAGGTCGTCGCGGTTCTTGCGGAGCGACGACAGGCGCTGATTCAGCATCCAGGCATAGCTGATGGTGGCGATCAGCAGCAACGAGACAACGATGTCGAGGATCACTTTCCAGTCCACGTCGTTCACCCGCCCATCTTGATGTTGGATTCATCCACCTGGATGGCGATGTGCTGGCCCTTGCGCCCCATGCGGCCGCGGAACATGGCCACGTCGCCGCATCGCATGTCGATGGGTGAATCGGCGGTGGCATTGAGCATGAATTTCGAGCCCGGCTTCCAGTTCAGGACTTCGCGCAGGTTCATCACCTGCTCGTCCAGAACCGCCTCCAGTTCAACCTCGGTCAGCCACAATTCCTCGGCCAGGTGGGTTTCCCAGATGGAATCACGGCCGAACTTCTCGCCCATGAACATCTGCAGCAGCAGCTCGCGGACGGGTTCCAGGGTGGCGTAGGGCAGCAGCAATTCCAGGCGGCCGCCGCGATCCTCCATGTCGATACGCAGCTTGGCGACGATGGCGGCGTTGGACGGGCGCGAGATGGTGGCGAAGCGCGGATTGGTTTCCAGACGGTCGAAGCGGAAGGTGACGGGCGACAGCGGATCGAAGGCCGCCGACAGATCGGACAGCACCACATGGACCATGCGCTCGACCAGATTGCGTTCGATGGTGGT
>JACQAD010000104.1 GCA_016195125.1 Magnetospirillum sp. | reverse complement strand
GTCACCGCCGATGATGTCCACGTCATCGCCGCCGACGACATTGACCAGGTGGTGGACACCACCGGAGCCGGCGACCTTTACGCCGCCGGCTTCCTGTTCGGCTTTACCCAGGGGCGCGACCTCGCCACCTGCGCCATGCTGGGCGGCATCGCCGCCGGCGAGATCATCTCCCATTTCGGCGCCCGCCCGGAACGGTCCCTCAAGGACTTGGCCCGCGCCAAATTGGGTCCCCACATCTTCGAGAACCTTCGGTAAGATTTCATGGAACTCCGTAACATCGCCATTATCGCCCACGTCGACCACGGCAAGACCACCCTGGTCGACGCCATGCTCCGCCAATCGGGAACCTTCCGCGAGAATCAGCAGGTGGCTGAGCGCGTGATGGATTCCAACGACCTGGAAAAGGAGCGCGGCATCACCATTCTGGCCAAGTGCACCTCGGTCGAGTGGAAGGGCACCCGCATCAACATCGTCGACACTCCCGGCCACGCCGATTTCGGCGGTGAGGTGGAGCGCATCCTGTCCATGGTCGACGGCGTCGTGGTGCTGGTGGACGCGGCCGAAGGCCCCATGCCCCAGACCAAGTTCGTCACCGGCAAGGCGCTGGGCCTGGGTCTGCGCCCCATCGTGGTCGTCAACAAGGTCGATCGCGGCGACGCGCGGCCCCATGAAGTCCATGACGAGTGCTTCGACCTGTTCGCCGCCCTGGACGCCGACGACCACCAGCTCGACTTCCCGACCCTGTTCGCGGTGGGCCGCGACGGCTGGGCCGACGATTCCCTGGAAGGCCCGCGCAAGGATCTCTCCGCGCTGTTCGACCTGATCGTCGCCCACGTGCCGCCGCCGACCCGCGACCTGGACGCGCCGTTCTCCATGCTGGCCACCACCTTGGAAGCCGACCCCTATCTGGGTCGCGTCCTGACCGGCCGCATCTATTCCGGCACCGCCAAGCTGAACATGGCGGTCAAGGGCCTGTCCCATGACGGCGAGCTGCTCGAGAATTTCCGCATGAGCAAGCTGCTGGCTTTCCGCGGCATCGAGCGTATTCCGGTAGACTCGGCCGAGGCCGGCGACATCATCGCCATCGCCGGCATGACCAAGCCGACCGTGGCCGACACCATCTGCGCCATCGAGGTCACCGAACCCCTGAAGGCCAATCCCATCGACCCGCCGACGCTGTCCATGACCTTCTCGGTCAATGACAGCCCGCTGGCCGGCCAGGAAGGCGACAAGGTCACCTCGCGCATGATCGCGGCCCGTCTGGCCCGTGAAGCCGAGTCCAACGTCGCCATCCACATCCGCGAGACCGCCGGCAAGGACGCCTTCGAAGTCTCGGGCCGTGGCGAGCTGCAACTGGGCGTGCTGATCGAGCAGATGCGCCGCGAGGGCTTCGAGCTGTCCATCTCGCGTCCCCGCGTGCTGTTCAAGACCGACGAGAACGGCAAGCGCCTCGAGCCCATCGAGGAAGTGTTCATCGACGTCGATGACGAATATTCCGGCGCCGTGGTCGAGAAGATGAGCCTGCGCAAGGCCGAGCTGACCGGCATGCGTCCGTCCGGCGGCGGCAAGACCCGCATCACCTTCCTGGCGCCGGCCCGCGGCCTGATCGGCTATCACGGCGAGTTCCTCACCGATACCCGTGGTACCGGTCTGATGAACCGCATGTTCCACGGTTACGCCCCCTTCAAGGGCGCCATCGAGGGCCGCCGCAACGGCGTCCTGATCTCCAACGGCCAGGGCGACGCGGTCACCTATGCGCTGTGGAATCTGGAAGAGCGCGGCGCCATGTTCATCACCGGCAACGTCAAGATCTACGAGGGCATGATCATCGGCGAGCACAATCGCCCCAATGACCTCGAAGTCAACGCGCTCAAGGGCAAGCAGCTGACCAACGTCCGCG
Organism: Magnetospirillum sp.; assembly: GCA_016195125.1. Classification (GTDB taxonomy): domain Bacteria; phylum Pseudomonadota; class Alphaproteobacteria; order Rhodospirillales; family Magnetospirillaceae; genus Phaeospirillum. The sequence goes on along the minus strand of JACQAD010000104.1, from coordinate 9,889 downwards.
CCTCGGGCAAGGATGAGGCGGTCAAGCTGACGCCGCCCCGCAAGATGAGCCTGGAACAGGCCATCGCCTATATCGAGGACGACGAGCTGGTGGAAGTGACGCCGAAATCCATCCGCCTGCGCAAGCGTCTGCTCGATCCCAACGAGCGCAAGAAGGCGGATCGCGCCGCCAAGAACGACTGAGTATCCCAGAGACTCCCTCTCCCCTGGCGGGAGAGGGTCGGGGTGAGGGGGCCTTCTTCACGGAGGCCCCTTTCTCTTTGCGCGAACGCTGGCCCCCCAAAACGACTGAGGGCGCCGTTCTTGCGAAGGGCGCCCTCAGCCGGTTCGTTCCCTGAAGATGGAGGGAACCGTAAGTCCTCAGCCGTCCACCCGGACGATCACTTCGACGCGGCTGATGTTCAGGCCGGCGGGAGCATCGGGAATCTTGGAGACGGCGATCAGGTCCACCGGGATATCGCACAGCTTGCCGCTCTTCTCATAGAAGAAGTGGTGGTGGTCGCTGGTGTTGGTATCGAAATAGGAGCGTCCGGCATCGACCACGATCTCGCGCAGCAGGCCGGCATCGGTGAATTGGTGGAGCGTATTGTAGACCGTGGCCAGGGACACCCGGATGCTGCTCGAAAGCGCCTCGGTATGCAGCTGCTCGGCGGAGATGTGGCGGTCGCCGCCGTCGAACAGCAAGCGGGCCAGGGCAAGACGCTGGCGGGTCGGGCGCAGACCCACGGCGCGCAGGCGGTCCAGGGCTTGGCTGTAGGGCCGAACGGTGATCATGGTCATGTCTTCTACCGCCCTTTCAGAGGGGGGAATGGAATTGATCTATCTCAACGCTAACATAGAGCCCTTCGAAAAAGGAAGGGCCTAAACGCCAATATTTATGTGGGATACACCTTCAGTATGGCCCCACCGCCCCTTTGCATATGGGCCGGCCCGGCCGCTTTGCCAATGGGGGGATCAAACCTGTTCGGGAGCATCCCAGGGAAAGACCAGCCACACCGCTTGCTCCACATCGCGGACATAGGTATCGACCATGGGCTTGCCCGAGGGCTTGGCGTAAAGGGTGGCGTAATGACCGCCGGGCAGCATGCCCCGGACCACCCGGGCGGTGGAGCCGGTATCCACCAGATCGTCCACCACCAGCCAGCCGGCGCCGTCGCCCTGAATGCGCTTCAAGACCTCCAGCTCCTGGCGGGAGCCGTCGCCATAGGAGGCGATGCAGACCGTATCCACCTGACGGATCTCCAGCTCGCGGGCCAGCACCGCCGCCGGGACCAGTCCGCCCCGGGCGATGGCGATGATGCCTCCCCACGTTCCCTTGGCCTTGAGCTTGCGGGCCAGGGTGCGTGCGTCGCGGTGAATGTCGTCCCAGGACAGGCTGAGGGTGCTGGAAAAGGCGGGATCGAGGTCCATGCTGATCTTCATTGTCTGCGGTGTCGTCACCACTCTGGACGGCAGCAGGCATTTTCGCAACAATCGCCCCAGCCGCCAAAGGATTTACCGCCCGATGCTTCACTCCCCCATGGCCCGCCGGGGCATGGTCACCTCGCCCCATCATCTGGCCTCGCAGGCGGGGCTGGCGATTCTGCGCGAAGGCGGCACCGCCATCGAGGCGGCCATCGCCACCGCCGCCACCCTGTGCGTGGTCTATCCCCATATGACCGGGCTGGGCGGCGACGCCTTCTGGCTGATCGCCGAGCCGGGCAAGCCGCCGGTCTCCATCGACGGCTCGGGTGCCGCCGGGGCCAAGGTGGATGCCGAGCTGTACCGCAAGGCCGGCCACAAGCACATTCCCGTCAAGGGGCCGCTGGCCGCCAATACGGTGGCCGGCGCGGTATCCAGCTGGCAACTGGCCCTGGACGTCTCCGATCACTGGGGCGGGCGGCTGCCCCTTCGCCGCCTGTTCGAAGATGCCCTGTTCGCCGCCCGCGAGGGCTTCGCGATCAGCGCTCATCAGGCGGCCGCCACCGATCGTGGTTTGGCCGAATTACGGCGTCAGCCCGGTTTCGCCGAGCTCTTCCTGGCCAAGCGCAGGACGCCGGCGGCCGGATCGACGCTGCGTCTGCCGGCCCTGGCCGAGACGTTCGAGCGGCTGGCCAATGCCGGCCTCGACGATTTCTACCGCGGCGAGGTCGGCCGCGCCGTCGCCGCCGGGTTGCAAGCCGCGGGCAGCCCCTTGCGGGCCGAGGATCTGGCGCGCCATCGCGGCATGCGCCGCCGGCCGCTATCCCTGGGCCTGCCCACCGGCACCTTGTTCAACACCGCGCCGCCGACCCAGGGATTGGCCTCGCTGATCCTGCTGGGACTCTATCAGCGCCTGGGCGTCACCGAGGCCGAAGGCTTCGACCACGTCCATGGCCTGATCGAAGCCGCCAAGCTGGCCTATCGGGTCCGCGACGCCCATGTCACCGACCCGGCGCGCATGTCCATCCATGCCACCACCTATCTCTCCGACGGCATCCTCGACCGCATGGCCTGGGAGATCGACCGGGCCAAGGCCAGCCCGCTGCCCGGCGCCGGCGCCGAGGGCGATACGGTCTGGGTGGGCGTCATCGACGGCCAGGGCCGCGCCGTCAGCCTGATCCAAAGCCTGTACCATGCGTTCGGCGCCGGGGTGGTTCTGCCCGAAATCGGCATGGCCTGGCAGAATCGCGGCGCCTCGTTCAGCCTCGACCCCGATCATCGCAACGCCCTGGAACCGCGCCGCCGCCCCTTCCATACTCTGTCGCCCGGTCTGGCCCGGCTCAAGGATGGAAGAACGCTGGTCTACGGGACCATGGGCGGCGACGCCCAGCCGCTGATCCAGGCGGAGGTCTTCACCCGCATCGCCCTCTATGGCCAAGGCCTGCAGCAGGCGGTATCGGCACCGCGCTGGTGCATGGCCCGCGGACTGGACGGCAAGACCGCCCCGGCGGGAGTGCAGGTGGAGGGCCGCCTCGACCCGCAACTGGTCCAGCAATTACGCCAAGCCGGGCATTGCGTCGAAGTGGTCCGGGATTGGGATTCGCTTTTGGGTCACGCCGGCGCCCTGATGCGGCGTGGCGACGGACTTTTGGAAGGTGCCGCCGACCCCCGCTCGGATGGCGTGGTGGCGGCGTTCTGATAGAGGATGAAGGACAATGGGCAGTGTGGTTCTGAAAAACGTTCCCGAGGATAAGATCCTGGGTCGAGAGATCATGGATACCGGCGTCTCCATGATCGGCCTGGGCGGCGACAATGTCTTTTGCGGCACTTGCGGCCGCGAGATCATGCACGACATGCCCATCAAGACCATGAAGGTCAACCTGCTCTATCGCTGCGACGCCTGCGGCGGCATCAACGAGGTTCCCCAGGATTCCTGAGGAGGAGGAGAATAGGTCATGAAGCTCTATTACAAGGCCGGAGCCTGCTCAATGGCCTCCCATCTCGCCCTGGAGGAATCCGGGCTGATCTATGCCATCGAGGCCGTGGATCTGGTCAGCAAGAAGACCGAGTCCGGGATCGATTTCCAGAGCATCAATCCCAAGGGCTATATCCCGGCCCTGGTTCTGGATGACGGCGCCGTACTGACCGAGGGCGTCGCCATCCTGCTGCGCATCGCCGCCCTGGCCCCCGACAAGGAGCTGGCCCCCGCCATGGGTTCCATCAACTATATGAGTCTGGTGGAATGGCTGGTGTTCATCGCCACCGAACTGCACAAGCCCGCCGGGATGCAGTTCAATCCGGCCATGCCCGCCGACGGCAAGACCGCCCTGAAGACCATCCTGACACGGCGCCTGGACTATGCCGAAAAGACCCTCGGCACCGGGCCGTTCCTCATGGGCAAGAGCCTCAGCGTGGCGGATTTCTATCTGTTCACCGTGTTCTCCTGGCTGGGCCGCCTCGGCATCGACACCGGGGCCTGGCCGCATCTGATCGCTCATTTCGAGCGCATCAAGGCCCGCCCGGCCACCCAGGCGGTGTTCCTGGCCGAGGGACTGGCCTAATCTTTAAGGGGCATATTCCGGGGGGCGTTGGGCGATAACGGTACCGGTATTCGGATCGAGGACGCTTGCGGGAAACAGCGCTCTTTCAAGGTGAATGAGCTTGATCGATGCCAACGCCCCAGGACTGGCCGCATTCGCCAGCTCTTTGGAATGTCTTAGATTGGGGGGCGCGATCATCTTGACTCGCTTATTGGGGAAATATTCCCGCACCATCCGCACTGCCGGGGCCAAATCGCTGTCGCGGCTGATTAAAAATGCTTCGTCATAGGTATCGCGATATGCCTGATTGACCAGCCACAAGGCAATGTTGACGTCCGTTTCCTTTTCTTCGTGTGCTTCCCACTGGCTGCCACACCGAGAGCACTGGCGGGTCTTAACCTTGAAATGTCCCATGATCGGCGTGACACCGGACGCCTTCCAAGGCTCTGACATATTCCTTGTGCCGGCTGCACGGACCGGGCAGCCGCTCGGCGTAAGCCAAGAAATAATAGATGTCGGTCAACTCATGACGAGAAGGATCGATGAAATTGGCAAGAAGCTTTCGCAAATCCAGCCATTTCAGTTCCGGGCGCTTCAGGCTATGAAGCGCATGGTACGGATTGAAGCCATCGATAAAACAGGCAATCCGGGAACGGATCGTGGTCACGGTTCCCCCAAAATGAAACCCCCGAGCCGAGGCCCGGGGGAGGCGCCGGAACAGAAGCTCCGACGGGATTACACCCGGACTTAGTACGCCCTATGCCCCTGCGGTCAATAGTCCTATCGTCCTGAGATGAGTCAGGGATTCCCACCTAGGCGATCACAAGCCTAACACCGACATGCCCATCCATTTCAATTGCAAAACCCTGCCAGTATCCTCACCTCTTCGGGCGTTTTCCCGGCCTCGCGCAAGCTGCGCAGGGTCAGCGACCGGTCGCGCTTGGCATAGCGGCGCCCCTGGGCGTCGGTGAGCAGGCGGTGATGGGCGTAGGCGGGTACCGGCAGGTCGAGCACGGCCTGGAGCAGACGGTGGACATGGGTGGCGGCGAACAGATCCTCGCCCCGCGTCACCAGGCTGATGCCTTGAATCGCGTCATCGACCGTGACCGCCAGATGGTAGCTGGCGGGCGTGTCCTTGCGGGCCAGAACCACGTCGCCGAACAGATCGGCAAGCGCCTTCTGCTCGCCCCGGTCGCGATCGCGCCAGGATAGCGGCCCGACCCTCTCCATGGCCTTTGCACTGTCCAGGCGCAGGGCGAAGGCCTGGCCCGCCGCCTTACGCTCCTCCCGCTCGCTCATGGACAGGCGGCGGCAATGACCGGGATAGAGGGGACCGTCGGGACCATGGGGGGCATTGCCGGCCGCCGCCACCTCGTCGGCGATGTCCTTGCGGGTGCAAAAGCAGGGGTAGAGCAGCCCCATCTCGTCCAGCCGATCCAGGGCGGCACGGTAATCGTCGAAATGCTCGGACTGGACACGCACCGGCCGCTCCCACTCCAGCCCCAGCCAGGCCAAATCGGCGAGGATGGCCTGGGTGAATTCGGCCCGGCAGCGCGTCGGGTCGATATCCTCGATCCGCAGCAGGAAGCGCCCGTGTCCCTGTGCGGCGGCGGCGCGGGCGAACAGGGCGGAATGGGCGTGGCCCAGATGCAGCTCGCCGGTGGGGCTGGGAGCGAAACGGGTGATGATCACGGCTTGACGCAGCTTTAGACGGGACAGGGCGGAGGCGACCATACCATAATGTCGTCCATCCATCGCCCTTCAGCCCACGAGGAGCCGTCATGACCAGCCCATCCGAGATCACATTGTCCGGTCCCTCGGTGGCGCCCGCCTCGGGCGGCCCGGCGGCTCAATTGGTCGTCCTGCTGCATGGCGTCGGGGTCGACGGCTCGGATTTGATCGGGCTGGCTCCGTTCTTCGCCGCCATCCTGCCCGATGCCGCCTTTGTGGCCCCCGATGCTCCCTTCGCCTTCGACATGGCCCCCTTCGGTCGCCAGTGGTTCAGCCTGCAGGACCGCAGCGTCGACGTGATCTCGGCCGGAGTGCGGGCCACCGCCCCCATCCTCGACGCCTTCATCGACGAGCAGATCGCCCTGTGGGGAGTCGGAGAATCCGACGTGGCCCTGATCGGTTTCAGCCAGGGGACCATGATGGCGCTGCACGTGGCCTTGCGCCGGCAAAGGGCGCCGGCAGCGGTGGTGGGCTTCTCCGGCGCCCTGGTCGATGCGCCATCCCTGCCCGCCGAGATCACCGCAAGGCCCCGCGTCCTGCTGGTGCATGGCGCCGATGACGAGGTGGTCAATCCCGATTGTCTGGAAATGGCCGAGCGCGCCCTGGCCAGCGTCGGGGTTCCAGTGCTCGCCGAATTGCGCCCCGGCCTCGGCCACGGCATCGATGGTCCGGGCGCCCAGATGGCCCTGGGCTTCCTCGGCCAGGTGTTCGGTATCGGAGAGTGACGGCGTCCTGATTCACCAAACCATCACGAAAAGGGGTATGGATTAAGCAAATCGAATACTATATTTTGCGTTAGCTCCATTAAGGGAGAGGCGTTTGGTCGCATTCGACAGCCATCCTGCCCTGGTGCTGAACGCCGATTTCCGGCCGCTCAGCTACTTCCCGCTGTCGCTATGGTCGTGGCAGGACGCGATCAAGGCAGTGGTTTCGGACCGCGTGTCAGTGGTCTCCGAATACGATCGGCTTGTGCATTCCCCCCGCCATATCATGCGCCTGCCCAGCGTCATCGCCCTCAAGGAATACATCCCCTCGGCGCGGCGTCCGGCCTTCACCCGCTTCAACGTTTTTCTGCGTGATCGTTTCTCGTGCCAGTACTGCGCCGAGTGGTTCCCCACCCATGACCTGACCTTCGATCACGTCATCCCGCGCTCGCGCGGCGGCCAGACCACCTGGGAGAATGTCGTCACCGCCTGCGCGCCCTGCAACCTGCGCAAGGGGTCGCGGCTGGCCCATGACGTGGGCATGACCCTCCTCAGCCGCCCAGGTCAGCCATCGACATTCCAGCTTCAGGAAAACGGCCGGGCCTTTCCGCCCAATTACCTGCACGAATCCTGGCGCGACTTCCTGTATTGGGACAGCGTGCTCGAACCGTTCTGACCGTCGCCCCTACGGCACGGTGAACTGCCAGCCGAACCAGCGCCAGCGGCCTTCCAGGGTGGGAACCGTGCAATTGAGGCGTCCACGTCCCGGCGGGATCGGCTTGGACATGCGTACCTCGACACGCGGGCCCAGGCGTTCGATCTTGACCTGACCCTGGTGGGAGGCGAAGCACGACAGACCCTCGATGCCGGGGACATCCTCGGCCAGGGTGAAGCCGAAGGCCGGAGGGTTGACCTTCAGCAGCGGGTCTTCCGGCGTGATGTCCAGGGCCGGCAGCGGCAGCGAGCGCACCGACAGGCGAAAGCGCTCGTTATCGCCATAGGCGGCGTTCTGGGCGAAGCGGGGCAGGAAATAGGGATCGGCCTTGGCCCAACTGGCACCGGAATGCTGGCCGAAGGCGGCGGCGAAACCGGCCTGACGCAGCACGCCCTCGGCGGCGGCGCTGGTCTCGCCCCAGGGCCAGGCGAACAGATCCGTCCCCTTGCCCAATTCCTTGTCCAGACGAATCCTGGCCCGCTCCAGATCGGCGGCGATCTGCTCGGAAGAGGCCTTGGCCATGCGCAGCCGCGCCGCGCCCTGACTGCCGATCCCGACGCCGGCGGCCACCATCTCGCGAATCTGGGACCAGCTCATCACGTCGGCGCCGCCCCGATCCAACTCGTCGGTGGCCAGGAACAGGGTTACCGGCAGACCCGCCTTCTTCAGCAGCGGCCAGGCCTTGGCGTATACCGTGGAAGAGGCGTCGTCCAGGGTGATGGCCACCGCCTTGTCGGGCAGCGACCGGCCGGAGCGCAGCGCCGCCACGATCTCGGACAGGGGCAGGACGCTATAGCCCCCCGACTTCAGCTCGGCCACATGGGTGGCCAGTTGATCCATGGTGGTGTTGAGGGCCGCCACCCGCTCGTCATCAAAGCGGTGGTAGACCAGGATAACGGCGGAATCCGCCGCCCGAACCGGCGCCCCCCACGCCGTCAGCATCCAGATCAGTGCCGCCACGACAACAGAGTGTTTCACCATCGCCCCCTGTTTCCCCACATCCCCATCCCCTACATTCCAGATGTTTGCCGCATTCGCGCAGGCAAACACAAGAGGAGAGGCGCGCATGACGACCACTTTGAACGAATCGGGACAGAAACTTCTATTCCTTGAGGCCCGGACCCATTCGAGTTTCAAAGCCGAGCCGGTGGCCGAGCAAGTGCTGCGCCAGGCCTGGGATCTGGCCCGCATGGGCCCCACCAGCGTCAACTGCCTGCCGGCGCGCATCGTCTTCGTGCGCTCGCCCGCCGCCAAGCAGCGGCTCAAGCCGGCCCTGGCCCCGGGCAATGTGGACAAGACCATGGCCGCCCCGGTCACCGCCATCATCGGCCATGATCTGGCCTTCTACGACAAGCTGCCGGTGCTGTTTCCCCATGCCGACGCCCGGTCCTGGTTCGTGGGCAACGAGGCCATGATCCAGTCCACCGCCTTTCGCAACGGCACTCTGATGGGTGGCTATTTCATCATGGCGTTGCGGGCCATGGGCCTGGATTGCGGCCCCATGAGCGGCTTCGACAGCGCCAAGGTGGATGCCGAATTCTTCGCCGGCACCACCATCCGCTCCAATTTCCTGATCAATATCGGCCATGGCGATCCGGCGGGACTGTACCCGCGCGGTCCCCGCCTGGAATTCGACGAGGCCTGCAGGATCGAGTAGGCCTCAGCCCCCGAACACCTTCTTCAAAAGGTCGGTGGAGCGCTTGGCCGGGTCGGAGCGGATGGACGCTTCCTCCTGGCCGAGATAATTGAAGATCCCGGCCAGGGCGTAATCCAGCACATGGTCGGTCAGCATCCCCGGCCCCGATTTGAGGGCATCGCCCACCAGGGGCAGGCCCTGGGCGGCGCCGGCCATGCTGGTATAAGACTGTACCGCCCCGGCCTGGGCCACGTTCTGGTCCACCACCGGACGTAGGGCGGTCCGCAGATCGGGGCTCATGGTACGTTTGAAGTACTGGGTGGCGGCGTCCTTGGGACCGTTGAGGATGCCCCTGGCGTCGTCCAGGCTCATCTTCTGCACCGAATCCCAGAAGATCTGCTTGGCCTTGGGGGTGGCGGCCTCGGCGGCACGGTTGAGGCGCAGTTCCAGGTCATCGGCCATCTGCGACTTGCCGGCCAGGGCCAGCCCCTTCTTGACGGTGGCCAGCTTGTCCGGCAGGGGAATATGGATCGCGGGATCGGCATTGAAGCCATCGGGACGGCCCAATTGACCGGTCACCTTGTCGGCGGCGAGCCTGAGCGCCTCCTTGAGGCCGGAGCCGATCTCGCCCGTCGACAGTGACGACCCGGCCGCGCCGCCGGTACCGGCCGAGGGGGTGATGCGCTGCTCCATCTCCTGCTTGAGCATCCCCTTGCCCATGTCCATCAGGCTGCCCTGGGCCAGGACGGTGCCGGCAGACAGGATCATCACCGCGGCGGCAACGCACGCGGTCTTGACGGAATCACTCATGCTCAGGCCTCCAGGATTTGCAGGATACTGCCGTCGGCACCGAAACAGGCGGCCGTAAGAGTGCCGCCATGGCCGGCGCCGCTGTCGAGAGTGGCGATAAAGGGGCCCAGCACCACGCCGCCCTTGCGGCGGTCGGAGCCACGCACCACCAGCTTGAAGCCGGAATAGCTCGCGTCCAGGCCCGCGAACAGGCTGGAGCCCCACCAGAACGAATCCACCTGGGCCGAAAGCGGTCGGGTGGGGTCAAGGCCGGCATGGGTGAACAGCAGCAGGTTGTCGTCGCTGAAGGCGGCGTGCTTCAGAACGCTCATCAAAGTGGTGTGGCCGTCGTAATTGCGCATGTTCTGGCGCAG
>JACQAD010000111.1 GCA_016195125.1 Magnetospirillum sp. | reverse complement strand
GGGGCTCCCGAGACCCTGCTGTCCGCGGGCCTGGGCGGCGAGAAGGATTGGCTGGTGATCAAGGTCCAGGAGGCCGAGGGCGCCGAGGAAACGGCGCTGCTGGAGCGTTTGGGCCGCAAGGAGAAGATGGTGGACCCCACCTATTATCCGCGGCTGCGGGGCGCGCGGTGCATCGTCAAGGTCGACCCCAACAAGGTCGAGAATTCCATGCGGATCCGCAAGGCCCTGGAAACCGGCCAGGAGCCCAAGGAGATCAAGGTCAAGCCGGCGGATATCGCCCAATACCTGATCAACAACGCCTTGGGCTGAGGCGAGCCTACAACAATCTTTCCCGGATATGGGCCAGCAATCCGGCCGAGCCCGCCTCGATCATGTCCAGCACCGTCTCGAAGCCGTCGGCGCCGCCGTAATAGGGATCGGGAACGTCCAGCAGGTCGAGGTGAGGGGCGTAGGACAGGAACAGGGCCAGGCGGTGCTGGTGCGCCGGCGGGCAGGCGCCGCCCATCAGGCTGAGATGACCGCGATCCATGGCCAGCAGCAGGTCGAATTCCTCGAAATCGGCCTTGGTCAGCTGCCGGGCGCGAAGTTCCTTCAACTCGATGCCGCGTCGACGGGCCGCCTCGGCCGAGCGGGCATCGGGCGGCTGGCCCACATGGTAGGCGTGGGTGCCGGCGGAATCGACGCTGATGCGACCGCCCAAACCCTCTTGCGCCACCAGGGCGCGGAAGATTCCCTCGGCGGTGGGCGAGCGGCAGATGTTGCCGGTGCAGACGAACAGAACCTTGACCATCCGGCCACACTCCTCTTGGCGATGTCCCTCAGTCGGACATCGGAGGCGGATGGTACGTCAGGCGGCTCCCTGGGTCAAAACCCTCTCCCCGCCCGGCCTGGCGCGTTCGGTCAGCAGGGCGCTGACGGCCTTTCCGGCCAATGATTTCCGCCGCTCAGGCTCGGCCGCTAATTCCGGGGGTAACAGCCCGGCCAGGGCGGGGGTGGAGTCGGTGTCGATCAACACCACCACCCGCTGGCGGTCGGACGCATTCTCGACCCGGTGCGGAAAGCGGAAGTCACCGGTCCAGATCCGTCCCGGAGGATAGGCGACCGCCAGATGCCCGATCAGCGTCATGGCCTCGGGCGGCACCTGGACGGGCAAAAGCAGGCGGCATTCCTCGATGCAGATGGCCTGGGCTTCATAATGCCAGTCCAGAATGCCGTGGGGGCATTGCCTTGAAATATCGACGCTCCGGATCCGGGCGGGAATGCGCGACAGGATCTCCGCCACCGCCGGCATCCAGTCCAGCAGGGGGGTGGGGCTTCCCCGTCCCTGCGGCGAGCGCGCCACCAGGGTCATGGACGTCCAGCTTCCATCGGTGCTGCCGAAATGGCTCCGCTGGCTTTCCGCCGCCTTTTGATCCAGACACTCGAATTGCGCATCGCGGCTGATGGGGGGAGAGCGTCCCGGCATGGCGGCGTACCTTGGGTTGTTGCGTGTGATGTATCCATATCCTTGTAGGATGAATTATCTTTTTATTGCCACCAAAAAGGTTTGGTGTGGGGGCCTTGACCGCGCTGGATGTCTGGGGTTCGATGGCTTTCTCTCCCCTCGGCCCGAGGATGCTTGCCATGTCCGTCCTTCCCCCTTCCGGCGCCATCGTCATTTTGACCGGTGCCGGAATCTCCAAGGAATCCGGCCTCGATACCTTCCGCGACAAGGATGGGATCTGGAGCAAGGTGCGTCTGGAAGACGTGGCCACACCCGAGGGGTTTCGCCGCGATCCAGCCAAGGTCCACGGCTTTTACAACGCCAGGCGGCGCCATCTGGTGGAGGATGGGATCGTCCCCAATGCCGCCCATGCGGCCCTGGCGCGGTTGGAGCGGGAGTGGCGGGGCGAGGTGCTGATCGTCACTCAGAACATCGACGACCTGCACGAACGGGCCGGGTCGGCCAACCTGATCCACATGCATGGGGAATTGCTGAAGATCCGTTGCCAGCGTTGCGCCCAGCCCTTCGCCTGGGTGGACGATCTGGATCAGGAAAGGCGTTGCCCCGATTGCGGGCGTGGCGGGACATTGCGTCCCCATGTGGTCTGGTTCGGCGAGATGCCGCTGGAGATGGAGCGCATCGGCGATGCCTTGGCGGAATGCTCGCTGTTCGTCTCCATCGGCACATCCGGCCATGTCTATCCCGCCGCCGGCTTCGTCCAGATGGTGCGCGGCCAGGGGCGCGCCCATACGGTGGAGCTGAATCTGGAGCCCTCCGAAAGCGCCACGATGTTCCATGAATCCCGCCTGGGCCGGGCGTCGGAGCTGGTGCCCGCCTTCGTCGAAGAGTTGCTTTGCCGCTAAGCACGCTTGACTCCAGACGCGATATGGGTAGCCATGTGCCCCGTGAATTCTACGGGGGATACCTGATATGACGGCCAGCCCGGGCCACGAGAAGTCCCGGAACGTCGGCGGCCTGATGCTGGCCGCCATCGGCGTGGTGTTCGGCGATATCGGCACCAGCCCGCTTTATGCCATGAAGGAGACCTTTAGCGGTCCCCATGCCGTCACCCTGGACCGGGGCAATATCCTTGGGGTGCTGTCGCTCATTTTCTGGGCGATCACTATCATCGTGTCCTTCAAGTACGTCATCATCATCATGCGCGCCGATAATCGCGGAGAGGGCGGCTCGCTGGCCCTGCTGGCCCTGGTCACCCATGTGGCCGAGGGACGGCGGCGCCTGCCTTTGCTGGTGAGCGCTCTGGGCATCTTCGCGGCCTCGCTGTTCTATGGCGACAGCATCATCACCCCGGCCATCTCGGTACTGTCGGCGGTCGAGGGATTGCAGGTGGCCGCTCCCCATCTGGAGCAATGGGTGGTGCCGCTGACCATCGCCATTCTGTTCGTGTTGTTCGCCATTCAAAGCCACGGCACCGATCTGGTGGGCAAGATGTTCGGGCCGGTGATGCTGATATGGTTCCTGACCCTGGCGGTGCTGGGCATCCGCAACCTTTCGCACGCGCCCAGCGTTCTGGCGGCGCTCAGTCCCCATTACGCCATCTCCTTCCTGTTCCGCGAAGGCTGGCACGGCTTTCTGGCCCTGGGCTCGGTGGTGCTGGCGGTGACCGGAGCCGAGGCCCTTTACACGGATATGGGACATTTCGGCCGCCTGCCGATCCGTCTGGCCTGGTACCTGCTGGTCCTGCCGGCCCTGATCCTGAACTATTTCGGCCAGGGCGCGCTGCTGATCCACGACCCCGCCGCCATCATCAACCCCTTCTTCAGTCTGGCGTCGCCGGGCATGGCCCTGCCCCTGGTGGGGCTGGCGACGCTGGCGACGGTGATTGCCTCCCAGGCGGTGATCTCGGGCGCCTTCTCGGTGACGCGCCAGGCCATCCAACTGGGCTTCCTGCCGCGCATGGAGATCATTCACACCTCGGAGGAGGAGATGGGGCAGATCTATCTGCCTTTCGTGAATTGGCTGCTGATGACCATGGTCATGATCCTGGTCCTGGGCTTCAAGACTTCCAGCAATCTGGCGGCGGCCTATGGTGTGGCGGTGACCGGCACCATGGTGATCGACGCGCTGCTGGTGGCGACGGTGATGCTGCTGATCTGGAAATGGAAGCCGCGCACGGTGAAAATCATGATCGGCTGTTTCCTGGTGGTCGATCTGGCCTTCTTTCTGGCCAATTCCATCAAGATTCCCGATGGCGGCTGGTTCCCCCTGGTGGTGGGGGGCGCCTTGTTCACGATCCTGATTACCTGGAAGCATGGCCGTAAGCGCCTGCTGGCGCGCCTGAAGAACGATGCCCTGCCGGTGGAGGATTTCCTGATGGCCCTGTCCGACCGGGTGCCGCGGGTGCCGGGCACGGCGGTGTTCCTGACCGGCATGTCCGAGGGCGTGCCCATCGCCCTGCTGCACAACATGAAGCACAACAAGATCATTCACGAGCGGGTGGTGTTGCTGACCGTGCTGGTGGAGGAAGTGCCGTTCGTGGCCGAGGAGCGCAGGCTGGAGAACCGGCTGCTGGCGCCCAATTTCCATCGGGTGTTCCTGCGCTACGGCTTCATGGAAAGCCCGAACATCCCCAAGGCGCTGGCCCATGCCCGCACCGACCAGCTGGGATTCTTCTACGAGCCCATGTCGGTATCGTACTTCGTCTCGCGCGAGACCTTGCTGCCCACCGAGAAGAAAGGGTTGGACGGAATGCGCGATACCTTGTTCGCCACCCTGGCCCGCATGGCCACCAGCGCCATGGACTTCTTTCATCTGCCCAGCAACCGGGTGGTGGAACTGGGCAGTCAAATCGAAATCTAGATGCGATTTACACCTTTGACTCGCGGCGCCGATCAGGTAGCCATGAAGGGCTGAATAGGGGCTAGCTCGTATGGAAGTCACGTCGTCCAAGTCCGAAAAGGTCGATCTGCGCCGCCTCGGCGGCCTCTCCCTGGCCGCGATCGGTGTGGTCTACGGCGATATCGGCACCAGCCCGCTCTATACGCTCAAGGAATGTTTCGATCCCGATCACGGGATTCCGTCCACGGCCGACAATGTCACCGGCATCGCCTCGCTGGTGTTCTGGGCCATCATCATCGTCGTCACCTTGAAATACGTGCTGTTCGTCATGCGCGCCGACAACCGGGGAGAGGGCGGCATCCTCGCCCTGCTGGCCCTGGCCATGCGCTCTACCGGCGCCGATAAGGGAATCGTCGGGCCGCTGATGGCGCTGGGTCTGTTCGGCGCCGCCCTGTTCTTCGGCGACGGCATGATCACTCCGGCCATTTCGGTGCTGTCGGCGGTGGAGGGCCTGGAGGTGGGCACCCCCTTCTTCACCCCCTACGTGGTGCCCATCACCCTGATCGTTCTGATCGCCCTGTTCACCATTCAAAGCCATGGGACCGAGTTGGTGGGACGGATCTTCGGTCCGGTGATGATCGTGTGGTTCGTCACCATCGCCTGTCTGGGGCTTCGCGAGGTCGTCGATCATCCCCGGCAAGCTGCCCATCCAGCTGGCCTGGTTCGTCCTGGTCCTGCCGGCCCTGACCCTGAATTATTTCGGTCAGGCGGCGCTGATGCTGGACAATCCCGAGGCCGCCAGAAACCCCTTCTACCTGCTGGTCCCCGATTGGGGCCTGTATCCCATGGTGGCGCTGTCGACCCTGGCGACGGTGATCGCCTCCCAGGCGGTGATCTCGGGCGTGTTCTCCCTGTCGCGTCAGGCGGTGCAGCTGGGCTATTCGCCGCGCCTGGAAATCCGCCATACCTCCGACGAGGAGGAGGGGCAGATCTATATTCCCCGCGCCAATTGGGGGCTGCTGGTGGCCATCATCGCCCTGGTGGTGGGCTTCAAGAGTTCGACCAATCTGGCGGCGGCCTACGGCATAGCCGTCACCGGCACCATGGGCGCCACCACCATCCTGGCGCTGGTGGTGGCCCGTTCCCAATGGAAATGGCCGGGCGCTCTGCCGCTGGATATGTTCCTGAAGCAGCAAAAGGATTCCAGCTCCATCATCCGGGTGCGCGGCACCGCCATCTTCATGACCGGCGGCACCGAGACCGTGCCCATCGCCCTGCTGCACAATCTCAAGCACAACAAGGTTCTGCATCAGCGGGTGGTGTTCCTGACCGTCATATCCGATGACATTCCCCGCGTCTCCGCCCGCGACAGGGTGTTGGTGGAAGGGCTGGCCGAGGGGTTCTACCGCATCACCGTGCGCTACGGCTTCGTTCAGGAGCCGGACATTCCCAAGGTGTTGCGCCTGTGCAAGGCCTATGGCCTGGAATTCGACATGATGGATACGTCGTTCTTCCTGGGCCGCGAGACCCTGATTCCGTCCACCCACCCGGAAATGGCGGAATGGCGTGAGCGCCTGTTCGTGGTCATGAGCCGCAACGCCGTCTCGGCCACCGACTTCTTCCGCATTCCGGCGGGACGGGTGGTGGAGCTGGGCACCCAGGTGCAGCTATAAATCCAGTCCCTTGCGCTTGAGGGCCTGGAGCCATTTGGCCTCGTCGCTGGCGTCGAAGATCAGGTCGTCGTCGGCGTCGACCACGATCCAGTCACCGCGGGCGATTTCCTCTTCCATCTGCCCGGCGCCCCAGCCGGAATACCCCGCCACCAGCAGGGACGGATTGGGCGATGGATGGCCGACGGCATCGGCGAAATAGGGTTCGGGGTTGCCGATGGCGAAGCGTCCGGCCACCCGCATGGCGTCGGCGGGGGCGTCGTCCGCCTTCATCAGCAGGAACAACAAGGTGTTGCCCACCGGCCCGCCCAGTTCCAGGGGCACGCCGTCCAGGCCTTTGCGGTCTTCGGTGGCCTCGACCTTGCCGGCGCGGCGGTTGACGATGAAGCCGAAGCCGCCCGAGGCGTCATGGCTGCACACCAGGACCACCGTCCCGGAAAACAGGTTGGGCGCCATGCCCGGCGACGCCACCAGCAGGCGTCCGGCCAGACTGGGCGGCGGCGGGTGGTGGATGTCGGCCTCGGCGGCATCCTGACCGCGCGCCAGCACACCGGCGGGAATCAGGAGGCAAAGGCCTAGAAGCAGGGCTCGCGCGCGACGCATGGACCAACCTCGTTCAGATGATCTTGCCCTCGCCATCGGCTCCGAAGACGCCGGACACCCCTGAGAGATAGGAACGCATGGAGCGGCGGTCCAGAAGTTTATCCTGGGCGGCGGCGGGCAGGTCGGTGAAGGCGATCACCCGCTTTTCCACCAGCACCGCCACCAGATCCTCGACCACGCGGATGAAGGCCAGATCCGAGGCCAGGAAGCGGGCCGAGGCCCGCTCGCCGTCGGTATCCCGGAACAGGAAGTCGAGAATGTCGGGATGGCTGGCGGGCAGATTCTCGGCCAAACCCTCCGCTTTATCCTCGGACAGGGCGATCACCTTGCCCAAGGCATCGCGGCTGACATAGGGCATCCGCCCCTCCTTATGCTGTGCCGATCCTCGTCTCAGCCTAGCGAATCCAGGGCCGGCGGTCTGGAAATTTATATCCATGACGATCGTATGGTTACACTTCGATTCAAAGAATGGGCGGACTTTCTCGCATGCAGGGTGCTTCAATACTCATGGGGAATGGGCAATTCGGAAACAGATTTTGGCCGGTAAGTTGGGGAGGTTGTCCATGCGCACCCTGGTCTGGTCGGAAGAATTTTCCCTTGGGCACGAGCGTATCGACCGCGAGCATCACCGGCTGATCGATCTGGCCGCCCAAATCGAGGCCAAGGCGCAGATCGCCTCGGACGTCGCCGACCTTATCCCGCTCTGCAAGACCTTCTTTCGCCAGCTGGCGGCCCATTGCTTCTACGAGGAGCAATTGCTGCGCATGTTGCCGCGGGTCCGTTTCGGTGCTCAGGTGGACGAGCATTGCCGGGGCCATGCCAGATTGATCGATCAGGCGCAACTGGTGCTGAAGGGGCAATTGCCCAACGGGTTCGATGATCTGTCGGCTTTCATCGACGCCTATTTCCAGCTGATGCACGATCTGCTGGTGGACGATACCGAACTGGTGGGGGTCTTGATCCGCGAAGGACATCACCACCTCAGCCGTCCCTCCGACCGGCCGGGCTGGTTACCGGAAACCGGCATTGCCGCGGTTTGACTTCGGAGCGCCATCGGTGTAGCCATCCCTGATGGCTCCTCCTCCTCTCCTCGCGTTGCGCGACGTTCGACTGACCTTCGGCGGCAAACCGCTGTTCGAGGGCGTCACCACCTGGATCGCCAAGGGTGATAAGACCTGTCTGGTCGGCCGTAACGGCTCGGGCAAGTCCACCTTGCTGAAAGTGCTGGCCGGCGAAATCCTCCCCGATTCCGGCGAGCGCTTCGTTCAGCCCGGCACCACCATCGCCGTGCTGCCCCAAGACCCCATCATCCTGGCTCCCACCATCACCGATTACGTGGTCCAGGGCCTGCCCGCCGACGAGCGCGACCAGCTGTTCTGGGTCGATGCCGTGCTGGACGCCATGGGCATCGACGGCTCGCGCGATCCGGTGGTGCTGTCGGGCGGCGAGGGCCGCCGCGCCGCCCTGGCCCGCGCCCTGGTCGGCCAGCCCGACGCCCTGCTGCTGGACGAGCCCACCAACCATCTCGACCTGCCCACCATCTTGTGGCTGGAGGAATGGCTGCAATCCTATGGCGGCGCCCTGGTGATGATCAGCCACGACCGCCGCTTCCTGGAAACCGTCTCCAAGCAGACCCTGTGGCTGGAGCGCGGCATGGTGCGCCGGGCCGAATTCGGTTTCGAGAAGTTTCCCGCCTGGCAGGACGAGGTCTTCGCCGCCGAGGAGGCTGAACTGGCCCGCATGGACAACCGCATGCGCCAGGAGCTGCACTGGCTGTCGCGCGGCGTCACCGCCCGGCGCAAACGCAACATGGGCCGCCTGCGGGCGCTCCAGGGTCTGCGCAACGACCGCTCCGAGCGCAAGACCGCTTTCCTCGAATCCGGCCGTCAGGTCAACCTGGCCACCGATGCCGGCGATATTTCGGGCCGTCTGGTGATCGAGGCGGTGAATGTGGACAAGAGCTTTGGCGACAAGCGCATCTGCCAGGGCTTTTCCACCCGCATCCTTCGTGGCGACAGGGTCGGGCTGATCGGCCCCAACGGTGCCGGCAAGACCACCATGCTGCGTATGCTGACCGGAGAGCTTGCCCCCGACGGCGGCACCATCCGCCTGGGCACCAATCTGGAAACCGCCTATTTCGACCAGCGCCGCGCCGCCCTGGACCCGGATAAGAGCGTGTGGGACACGCTGACCGACGGACGCGGCGACAATGTCTGGGTGCGGGGACGTCCCCAGCACGTGGTCGGCTACATGAAGGATTTTCTGTTCTCCGAGGCCCAGGCGCGGACCCCGGTCCGTGCCCTGTCGGGTGGCGAGCGCAACCGCCTTCTCCTGGCCAAGCTGCTGGCCAAGCCGTCCAACCTGCTGATCCTGGACGAGCCCACCAACGATCTGGACATGGACACCCTGGACCTGCTGGAAGAGGTTCTGGCCGATTACGAGGGTACCTTGCTGGTGGTCAGCCATGATCGCGACTTCCTCGACCGGCTGGTGACCAGCGTCATCGCCGTGGAAGGCGATGCCGAGGTCGCCGAGTATGTGGGCGGCTACAGTGATTATCTCAAGCAACGCCCGGCCAAGCCCGCCACCGCCGCGCCCAAGCCGCCCTCCAAGCCCCAGGCTCAGCCCAAGGCGCAGAGCCCGCGCACCAAGCTGTCCTATAACGAAAGCCGCGAGTTGGAGCAGTTGCCCGGCCGCATCGACACACTGATCGCCGAGATCGCCAAGCTGGAGAGCGAGTTGGGCGATCCCGCCCTATACGCCAAGGATGCCGCCAGGTTCCAGAAACTGGCCGCCCGCGCCGAGGCCGCCCGTGCCGAGTTGGACGAGGCCGAGGTGCGTTGGCTGGAACTGGAGGCCAAGCGGGAAGAGGCCGGGGGCAAGTGACCTCGTCCTCTCCCGACCGCCTGTCGCCGGGTGAATGGGCCGCAGCCTCCCTGGTGGTGGTGATCTGGGGCCTGAACTTCGTGGCGGTGAAGACGGCGCTGGCGACCCTGCCGCCCTTTTTGCTGACCTCGTTGCGGTTCGGCATCACCGCCCTGGCGCTGGCACCGTTCTACCGGCCGTCGCGCGCGCAATTCCCCAAGGTGGCCCTGCTGGGACTGCTGCTGGGGGTGGGGCATTTCGGCCTGATGTTCTTTGGCGTCGCCGGCATGGATGCCGCCACCGCCGCCATCGTCATCGAGCTCTCCATTCCCTTCTCGGCGCTGCTGGCCTGGGTGTTCTTCGGCGAGGTGCTGGGGGGCTGGCGTTCAGCGGGCATGGCGGTATCGTTCGTGGGCGTGGCCCTGCTGGCGGGAGAACCGCACCTGCCCGGCTGGCTGCCCTTCGCCGCCGTGGTGGCCTCGGGCTTCGCCTGGGCCTTGGCCAATGTGGTGATCAAGCGCCTGGGCAGTATCGAGCCCCTGGCGCTGAACGGCTGGATGGCTTTGTTCGCCACGCCCTTGCTGCTGCTGGTCTCGCTGGCCACCGAGCACGGGCAGCTGGATGCCCTGGCGGCGACCGATCCAAGGGGATGGAGCGGCGTCGCCTACACGGTGATCGGCTCGACCCTGATCGCCTATACCATCTGGTACCGCCTGATCGGTCGCCATCCCATGAACCGGGTGGTGCCCTTCACCCTACTGGGGCCGGTGGTGGGGTTGTGGGGCGGAGTGTTCCTGCTGGGCGAGCCGCTGACCTGGCACAAGCTGGTGGGCGGAGCGCTTACCGTTCTCGGCGTGGCGGTGGTACAATTGCTGCCGGGCCGCAATGTCCATCTGCCCGAGGAGCCGGAGCCCGGCACATGACCGTCATCGAGAGCCCTTCCCCCAATTTCGAGCCCCGCCCGGCGGGGGCGATCATCGACACAATGGTGCTGCATTACACCGGCATGCAAAGCGGCGCGGCCGCCCTGGCGCGGCTGTGCGACGCCGAGGCCAAGGTCAGCGCCCATTATGTGATCGAGGAAGACGGGCGGGTCTTCGCCCTGGTACCGGAAGGGATGCGGGCCTGGCACGCCGGCGCGTCGTCCTGGCGGGGCGAGGCCGACGTCAATTCCCGCTCCATCGGCATCGAGCTGGTCAATCCTGGCCACGAATTCGGCTATCGCGCCTTTCCCGCCGCTCAGATCGAAGCCTTGATCCGGCTGTGCCGGGGCATTCTCGAGCGCCATCCCATTCCGCCGCGCAACGTCATCGGCCATTCCGACGTGGCGCCCACCCGCAAGCAGGATCCGGGCGAGCTTTTCCCCTGGCAGGAACTGGCCGAGCATCACGGTATCGGCCTATGGCCGTGCGGCGAGCCGACGCCGTTGCCGCCCGAGCATGTGCTGCTGTCGGGGCTGGCCCATGTGGGCTATGACATCCACGATCCCAAGGCGGCGCTGACCGCGTTTCAGCGCCACTTCCGCCCCTGGAAGGTGGATGGATTGATCGACGAGGAAAGCATCGGCCGCTTGCGGTCGCTGCTCAGGATCGTGCGCTAGGGGCTAAGTCGCCTCAGCCGCCCTTCTTGATCTGGAAGGTGTAGACCCCCGCCTCTTCCTGCTGGCCCAGCAATTCATTGCCGGTCTGGCGGCAGAAGGCGTCGAAATCCTTGACCGAACCCGGATCGGTGGCGATGACTTCAAGCACCGCGCCGGCCGCCAGATCCTTGATGGCCTTCTTGGCGCGCAGGATCGGCAGCGGGCAGTTGAGGCCCTTCACATCCAAAACGGTATTCGACATCGACGACCTCCCTTTGATGATCGGCCCATGGAGGTTTCGCCCAGAGCCGTTGTTAATGAGACTACACTAATATGGTCCGTCGTCCCAGTCCATTGATGCCGGGTGGGGGAGGGTGGTACTTTAGAGGGCTGGAATATGGATGGCCCGTCCGTCTAGAGGAGAGTCCCCGGTGACCGAGATGGCTCTTACCACCGTGATCGGAAGCGCCGGCTTCGCGGCTGCCATGCTATTTGGCGCCGCCGCCCGGGCCAGCGATTTCTGCACCATGGGCGCCTTGTCCGATCTGGTCTATCTGGGTGACCGGCGGCGGTTGCGGGCCTGGGTTCTGGCCATGGCCGTGGCCATGATCGGGACGCAGGCGTTGCACGGGGCGGGATTGATCGATCTGGGACGCTCGCTCTATCTGTCCGGCTCCATGGTCTGGGCCGGAGCCATCCTGGGCGGCGTGATGTTCGGCTATGGCATGACCCTGGCCGGGGGCTGCGGCAGCAAGACCCTGGTGCGCCTGGGCGGCGGCAATCTCAAGTCGCTGCTGGTCCTGATGGTGATCGGGCTGTTCGCCACCATGACGCTGAAGGGATTCTTCGCCCTTGAGCGCCTCGCCATGGAGCAGGCCACCAATCTGGCCCCCGGCGCTTTCGGCGCCGCCAATCAAAGCCTGCCCTCCCTGCTGGCGCGGCTCGGCATGCCGGAGCCGGCGGGCCGTCTGGTGGTGGTCGGGGTATTGGCCGGAACGGCCCTGGCATGGTGCCTGCGCGACCCGGATTTCCGGGCGGACCGACAAAGAATGGTCGGCGCCGTGGTGCTGGGCCTTTGCGTCCCCCTGGGTTGGGCCATCACCGGCATCCTTGGCGCCGATGATTTCGAGCCGGCGCCGCTGGCCTCGTTTTCTTTCATCGCGCCCCTGGGCGACAGCTTGATCTACCTGATGACCTATACCGGATCGACCATCACCTTCGGCATCGCCGCGGTGGGGGGCGTCATCGCCGGGTCGTTCCTGGTGGCCCGCCTGGACGGCAGTTTCGCCCTGGAGGGATTTACCGATACCGCCGACATGAAGCGACACCTGGTGGGGGGAGCCCTGATGGGCGCCGGTGGCGTCATGGCCATGGGCTGCACCATCGGGCAGGGGCTGACCGGTCTGTCGACATTGTCGGCAACCTCGATCCTGGCGTTGCTCTCCATCATTCTGGGGGGGATATGGGGACTGAACAGCCTGGAGGAGGGCGGTCCCCTCGAAGGGCTGCGCTCCCTGCTGGCACGTCTAATATAATCAAAGCGTGATATAGCGGTTGCGCTTGCGTGCCGGCCTCAGTTAGCATCAAAAGAAAAAATCTGGGGAGGAGAGGGCTTGGACTCGACCACCATTCTCAGCCGGCGCTCGGTGCTGGCATCCGGCGCTGCCGCGGCGGCGGCGCTCACTCTTTCGGCCCCGCGTCCGGCGGCGGCCCAGGAAGTGGACGAGCTTGTCCGTTCGCTGATGGGCGACGTCAAGGCCAAGGAAGGCAAGGTCCGCCTCAAGATCAAGGAAGTGGCCGAAAGCGGCGCCAACGAGCCGGTGGGGGTCTCCGTGGACTCGCCGATGCTGGCCAATGATTACATCAAGGCGATCCACGTCCTGGCCGAAGGCAATCCCTATCCGGTGGTGGCCTCCTGGACCCTGACCCCGCGTTCGGGGCGGGCCGAGGTCAATTTCCGGATGCGTCTGGCCAAGACCCAGGTGGTGCGGGCCTATGCCGTGGCCTCCGATGGTCAGGTTTGGGTCGGCAAGCAGGAGGTCAAGGTGACCATCGGCGGGTGTGGAGGCTGATCATGGCGAATTCCGACCGGGTCAAGGTACGCATCCCCGCCAAGGCCAAGAAGGGCGAGATCATCGAGATCAAGACCCAGATCAGCCACGATATGGAAACCGGCCAGCGCAAGGATGCCGCGGGCAAGACCATCCCCCGCCATATCATCACCAGATTCACCTGCACCTGGAATAATGAGCCGGTGATCAGCGCCGACTGGCATCAGGCGGTATCGGCCAATCCGTTCTCCAGCTTCTTCGCGCTGGCGTCCGCCAGTGGCAAGATCAAGCTCAGCTGGTTCGACGAGAACGGCGAGGTCTTTGAATATGTTCACGACATCACCGTCGAGTAGAATTGCAAAGCTCTAAATAAACCGGCAACCACCAAATCTGTTTGGGGACAGGGTGGTTGGCGTTGGCTGGTCATGGTTATTGCTTGGAATTGCGTGATAGTCCGGCAATATTTCTTGTTGAAGAGACCCGTCCAGGCCCAACGGCATCTGACCAGATGAGCCAATCTGCGAATGGCGTCGCTCGAGCTGCTTTGTACTTCCGGGGAGGCGCAACGATGCAATACACCATCAGGGACCAGGGCGGTCGTACCGAATTATCCATCGCCGGCCGCCTGACCTTTGCCGAGGCCGCCGCCTTTCCCAAGGTTCTGGCCGAGTTGGATAAGGTGGGCAAAGAGAGGCTGGATATCCAGCTGCGGGATCTGACCTTCATCGATTCCACCGGGATGAGCCTGTTCGTGCATGTCTATGACAGCGCCAACGCCGCCGGCACCGAGGTGGTGATCAAGGGTGCCGCCGGCTCGGTTCGCGCCGCCCTTGGTCGGGCCGCCTTCGAGACCCTGTTCAAGTTCGAGTAACGGCGTCTTCTGTCGCCCCAGGCCCGTTCCGGGTTGGGGGTGGTTTTCGGTCAGCCAACGAAAAAGGGCCCGGAGAAATCCGGGCCCTTCGTCGTCTTGCCGAGTTCGGCGAAGCTTAGCGCTTCGAGAACTGGGTCGAACGGCGAGCCTTGTGCTTGCCGTACTTCTTGCGCTCGACCACGCGGGGATCGCGGGTGAGGAAGCCGCCGGCCTTCAACGCCGGGCGATGCGCCGGGTCGAAATAGGTCAGGGCGCGGCTGATGCCGTGGCGCAGGGCGCCGGCCTGACCGGAGAGGCCACCGCCATTGACGGTGCAATGCACGTCGAACTGACCTTCAACCCGAGCCGCCTCGAAAGGCTGGTTGATGATCATGCGCAGCACCGGGCGAGCAAAGTACACCGGCAGTTCGCGGCCGTTGACGATGATCTTGCCGGAACCGGGCTTGATCCAAACGCGGGCGACGGCGTTCTTGCGCTTGCCGGTGGCATAGGCGCGGCCCTGGGCGTCAACCTTGCGCACATGCACGGGCTGAGCCTGAACCGGCGAGGCGGCCTGAAGTTCGGCCAAGCTGGAGAGATCGGCCATGGGACTACCTCTTGTTCTTCGGGTTCATCGACGCAACGTCCAGCACCACCGGGGCCTGGGCCTCGTGCGGGTGGGCGGGGCCGGCGTAGACGCGCAGGTTCTTCATCTGCTGACGGCCGAGCGGACCACGGGTGATCATGCGCTCGACGGCCTTCTCGATGACCCGCTCGGGGAAGCGGCCCGAAAGCAGCTGACCCATGGTGCGGTCCTTGATGCCGCCGGGATGGCCGGTGTGCCAGTAGAAGCGCTTGTCGGCGAGCTTGTTGCCGGTCAGCTTGATCTTCTCGGCATTGACGATAATCACGTTATCGCCCATGTCCACATTCGGGGTGTAGGTCGGGAGATGCTTACCGCGCAGGCGCATCGAAACGATGCTGGCCAGGCGGCCGAGCACGACGCCGTCCGCGTCGATCACGACCCACTTCTTCTCAACTTCGGACGGCTTGGCGTTATAGGTCTTCATGGCACCCACGGCAAAACCAGTTGGCGACATCCCGAAAAGCCGGGGCGTCGAGGGCGCGGAGTATGCCACAGGGCGCGGTGAAGTCAACGGTATAATTATCTATAAAAAACAACGCACTATGTGCGCGGTATCAAGATACCCTGTCTGAGCGCCTTGAAATGGGCCGGTTAGGACTCGGTGGTCAATCGGGCAGGTCGGCGACAATCGCCACCACGGCCTCGGCCAGACGGCGGGGGCGTTCGTCGATGCCGGCCAGCTTGACGGCGCCGGGGCGGGGGTCGATCTCGGCGATCTTATTGCCTTTCTCCACCGGCACGCCATCATGGGTAAGGCCGCGCAGGATGCCGTCGAACGAGGCGGTTATCGGGGCTTGCCCGATCCGGGCGATGACCTGACCGGCCCTGACCCGCTCGCCGATCTCGGCTTCGGCGCACAGGATCCCGGCCTGGGGGGCGTAGCGGAAGCGCGAGCGGGCCTGTCCCAGAATGGCGCGTGGCTCGCCCGCCAGGGGCAGGGTCGAGCCTTGGCGGATGATGGCGCCCAGTCCGTCCCAGCTGGTTTCCACTCCGATATCCACGTTATGACCGGCGGTGCAGCCCGGCCCCAGGCCGATGACCAGGGGCGCCAGTCCGATCTGGACATCGGGAGCCTGCTGCTTGTTCATGCGGGCATCCACCAGCACCGACCAGGGCCTCGCGGCGATGGCGGCGTCGAAGGCCATGTAGAGGAGAGGGATGTCATCCGTCGCCCAGACCTGCTCTGTCTCGGTGCCATGGTCGATTCGGCGGGCCCGTCTTCCCTCCAGATCGGCGCTTCCCTTGAAGGCCGCATCGGAAAAGGCCATCAGGCGGCGGATGGCGATGGGTGGGCGGCTGACCTGGAGGGCGACACGGCATTTCGCCCCGTGCAGGGCGTGGGCGATGGCCGAGGCGATCTCGCCGGCGCCCCGGATCAGGATCTCGGGGCGCATCAGGATCTCAGGGCGCACGGGGCCCCATCAAACCGCCCAGAACCTGCTGGGAATAGATGGCGATCACCTGCTCCTTGGTCAGGCGGCCGTGGGGGCGGAACCATGTACAGACGCCGGTCAGCATGGCCAAGATGCCATAGGCCGCCACCCGGGCATCGCCGCAATGGAACAGGCCGGCTTTCTCGCCCTCGTCCAGGATGGCGATCAGATGGCGCTCGTACAGGCGGCGCAGGGTGACGATCTCTTCGTAATGATTGGGCTCGAGCGAGCGCAATTCCGAGGCGCCGATGAACACCTCGCGCTTGCGCACGATGTGATAGGTGACGTGAAAGGCGACAAAGGCGCGCAGACGCTCTTCCGGTCCCTTGTCGGCCACCACCGCCATGGCGGTGTCGAATTGGGAGAACAGCTCGTCCATATGGGCGCGGATCAGATCGAACAGCAGATCCTGCTTGGTGCTGATGTGATTATAGAGCGAGCCCACCTGAATGCCGACCTCGGCCGCCAGCTGACGCAGGCTCATGGCTTCGAAGCCGTGCTCGTAGATCAGCTTCAGACCGGCCTTGCGAATGGCCTCCATGGTGCGGGGGCCGTGCGAGCCGATGGTGCGGGCCATGCCGGGAATCCGTCCGTCAGGAAGCTTGGTAGGAGCGGGCCTCGACCGGTGCGGCAAAGACATACCCCACCGAGCGCACGGCGCGGATGGGCAGATTCTCTCCGGTGGCGGTATTGACCTTGCGGCGCAGGCGAGCCATCACCGCGTCGATGCTGCGATCGTCATACCCGCCGACGCTCTTGCCCAGGGCGGCGGCGATATCGTCACGGGCCACCGAGGCGGTCAGGGTCTGCAGAACCCGGTACTCGGCATTGGTCAGCGGCACCCGATGTCCGCCCGGGGTGATCAGCGACCAACTGGGCGCGTCAAAGCCCCAGGTCTGAGGGTTCTCTTCCCGGCTGTCGCGCTTTTCCTCGGCGGGGGATTCGCCCAGGCGCCGTGTCAGGCTGTGAATCACCGCCTCCAATTCACGGAACTGCACCGGCTTGACCAGATAGGCGTCGGCACCGGCCGTCAGTCCCAGGACGCGGTCGTCCAGTTGGCCCCGCGCCGTCAGCATGATGATGCCGACCTTGCTGGCCGAGCGCAGGCGCGCCGCGATGGAAAAGCCGTCCTCGCCCGGAAGGTTGACGTCGAGAACCATCAGGTCCGCGGGAAAATCCTTGAGCAGCGCGTCCATCTCGGCGCCGGAAGCGGCCCGCTGGACGTTCATTCCGACCAGGGAAAGGTAGCGGCAGACCGATCCGCACAGATCCGGATCATCCTCGACCACCATCACGTTGATCATGCCGTCCCCCACGAGCAGCGATTATCTTGTCCGGCATCATACCTACTCTTCCCACCCGATAGTATATGTTTTCAAGTTTGCATATTAATCAGCCTGGGAAGCCAGATGGCGAAGGTGCTGCCGTTCTGCCCGTCGCTGTCCACGGAAATGGCTCCTTGGTGCAAATCTATGATTCTTTTGACGATGTAAAGGCCAAGACCGGCACCGCGCACCCGGTCTGACTTGGTGGAGCGATAGAATTTCTCGAAGATGCGCTGCTGTTCGGCCATGGCGATGCCGGGGCCTTGGTCGGTGATTCTGACCACCACCGCCTCGTCATCCTGAGTCACATGAATCATGACCGGTGTATGGGGGGGCGAGAATTTCAGGGCATTGTCGATCAGATTGGACAGGCCGATGCGCAGCAAGGTGGAATCGGCCTCCAATATGGCCGGGCCGGGGGCGATCAGTCGTATTTCACGATCGCCGGCGAAGGGGCGCTTGTCGTCGCACAGATCTTTCAGCATGCGCGACAGATCGACCTCGTCCGGGCGCAGCGACATGATCTTGGAATCCAGGCGGTCATCCGCCAGGCAGATGTCGATCAGGTCCGACATTCTGCGGACGGCCCGGCGGATCTTGGCGACCTCGTCATCGGCCTCGTCATCATGATCTATGTAGATGCAAAGCAGTTGCGAGGCGGCCTCGATGATGGCCAGAGGCACCCGGAACTCATGCGATACCATGGACAGGAAGTTTCGCTGTTCGCGCATGGCCTGACGTTCGGCTTCCAGCGCCGCTTCGGAACGGCGGTGGGCCAGGCGCTGCATTTCTTCCAATTGCTTGCGGGTGGAAATGTCGTTCAGACAAATCAGCACCGAATCCTTGCCACGATAGCTGAAGCGAACCGCCGACAGCAGCACCCAGCGCTGTTCCCGCGGCATCCGCCGGATTCGCAACTCGGTGCCCAGGACCGCGCCCTCGTTGTGCAATAGCTCCATCAGGACGTTGCGGTCCTTGGATTCGACATAAAAATTGGTGGTCAACATGCCGATGGCCATGTCGGCCGGTACGTTCAGCAGGTCGCAGGCCGGCTGGTTGAGGAACATCAAAGCGCCATCGGGGAAATTGGCTACGATCATGGGAAACGGTGCCGCATCCAGAATGGCGCGGAGTTGGTGCTCGCGCTCCAGCACGCGATTTTCGGCGGCGCGACGCTCGTTCACCTGGGCGGCAAGCTCAGCGGTGCGCTGCGCCACCCGATCCTCGAGGGCTCTTTCAATCTGATGGGCGGATTCAAGCTGCAACTGCTTGGTGCGCCGATGCCCGGCCTCGATTTCGGCGCTGCGCTGGACCAGGCCATAGCTCAGCAGGACCAGATGGGCCAGGGCGCTGAACTGCGCCAGGATATCGGCGATGGGCGGACCCGAACTGACGCCCAGAACCCGCAGGATCACCACGGTGTTGAAGGCGATATGCGAAAGAAAGGCCAGCAGGAACCAAGGGGCGTTGCGATCGCCGGCCCAAGTGCGCAGGACGGCCGTGGCGATGGAGAAGACAAACGACGTCAGGATGACGATCTGAGCGATAGGGGCCACCACTCCGTACAGACCAAAAAACGGTGACAGGGAGCAGACCTGGATCAGGCGCCCACAGCTCATATAAATCCGGTCGAGGCGAGGGTAATGGCGCTCGAAGTCAAGGGCCTTGGCGGCAAAGATCAGGCCGCCGCCGATGGTCAGGCAGACGCAGGCTCCCACCATGGCATCGGCGGCCGAGGGAGTGGTGGGAAACAGGTATTGCGAGGCGTAGCCCGACAAGGCCAGGTACATGCCTTCGGCCGGAATCGAATAGGTCAGGAAGGTGAGGTAAAGGCGGTCCCTGGTGGCGATGAATTGGGCGATGGTGAACAAGATGACGATGATCAGGCCGCCATTGGCCAGACCGTTGGTCAGGGATTGGAAGGCGGCGTATTGGGCGAAGGCCATCGGGGTCATCATCTGCCCCGACACGGCGACGGTGCTGGTGGTCTGGACCCGCAGGTAATGGGTATGGGGCCGTTCGTCCTCCGCATGCACCTTGAAGATAAAGCTGCGGTAGGGCACCGGACGGGTTGAGAAGGGAGTGCGGTCCCCGCTACGGACTTCGCTGAACCCGCCCTTGCCGTCTTCGGAGTAGAGATCGACGTGATCGAGATAGGCGACCTCGATCTCCAGCAACAGATCGCGTGGCGCCGAGGCCGAGCGCTGAACGTCAAATCTGAGCCAGTAGGCGGCGGTGTCATATCCGGCAGCGAGATTACCGGGCAGAGGGCTGAAAACCGCCGTTCTCGCTTCGGCCAGGGTCAGGGCGGCGGATGGATCGCGCAGCACGTCAAGATGGCCGGCGAGGTCGTGGCGCTCATTATCCGAGCTCATCTCCAAGGGCGCCGCCGCCCAGGCGGGCAGCGCCAGAAATCCTGCCATTCCCACGGCCAGGATGGCGATGATACGTTTCCACGCTCCGGTCATGGACGGTTGCTTCTCCCTCCGGCCCTGACTCAACCGGTACACCGAAGGCGACCGAAGCGCAATGCTTGCTGACCGGAATGGCTTGCCTTCCAATAGGTAATCCGTATAGCACTAGCAATCATGAGGGGGGACAAAAGACCTGCTCGCGCATTGCGCCTGGTACCGGCGATCATGGCGCTATTGATCTGCGTGGATATTGATCCGCGGCGGAGTTTGGCCGCCGAGGCGCCGAAGTTGTCACCTGATCAATCTTTTATCGACACCAGATACATGGGGCGCCATGCCGGTCAGGAATTGCCGCCCTCCATGCTGTTGACCGATTTACCCCTCCTCGATCCCTATATTTCCAGCAAGCCTCCGTGGCCCACGGAATTTTCGGCACTGCGCCGTGATCTCGCCGCCGGTCGCGATGCGGTCATGTCCGGGGGGTATCAGGGCAATGGCGCCATCTCCACCCAGGCCGGGCTGGCCAATGTGGAAGTGGGCGAGTCATCGGTCTGGGGCGGCATCCGCCATGATCTGGCCAGGCCCTATGAAGGCGGCGGCGGCGAGCGGGTCAATTACGGCTATGAGCGCCTGAATACGCAATTGGCGGGCAATCTTCGCTTTTCTCCGCAAAGCCGGCTGTCGGGCTTCGTCATGCGCGATTCCCACACCGATGCCCGCCTGCCCAATTACGGGATCGACGCCCCGCGCCTGGATCGCTACACGGCCTCGACGGTCCTGGAGCACGCCCCCAGGGATACCGGTTTCGACCGGATCGAAACCGGGGTGGTGTTCGACGCCATCAGCTACGACGCCGACAACGTTTCCTTGCGCGACAAGGGCAGTCTGGGGCTCGGCTATAAGGGGTTGTGGACCACGACGCGGGGCAGCGCCCGAGGCGAATTCACCACCGGCCCCTTCAAGAACGCCATTACCCTGGATGCCGGGCTGCTGAACTACAACATCGACATCGATGCCCTGTACCCGTCCTCGGGGTCGGCGGCCTTTCGTATCCCCGAGGTTCATACCTTGCAGGCGGGCCTGACCCTGGCCACGGCGACGGTGCTGAGCCGCCAGGATAATCTGGCCGCCGGATTGAGGCTGGACGGTATTCATTCGGAATCGGGCAAGCGCACGGCATGGCCGTCGGTGATCGGAAGCGGGGCCAGCTCGTTCCAGGTCTCGCCGCAACAGCTGTGGAACCGCTATTACGGCAATAATGGCGAGTCCAGCCCCACCAACGTCAATGTCAGCGGCCGTGTCCAGTTGACCCACGATTTCGAGGACAAGGACGGGCGGCTTAACCTGGATCTCCGTCGGGCGGTGCGCAATCCCGACGCCGGCGAGCGCTTCTACGCCAGTTCGGGTCCGGCCTCCATCACCCAGGTGGGCAATCCGCAATTATCGCCCGAGGCCCATCATCGGCTGGAAGTGGGCGCACGCCGGGATGGCGGCGGCTTCAAGGGGAATTTCGCTCCCGGCAATGCCGCGGGCTCGTGGCGCCTGGCGCTGAGCGGCTATATGGACCGGGTGGTTGATTTCATCACCCCCGACCGGGCGCGTGGGCAGCCCGGCATCCTCATGAACGACAAGGCCATCATCTATCGCAACGTGGACGCCTATCTGGCGGGGGGCGGCATCGAAAGCTGGTGGCAGATGGCCGATGGCTGGGCGGCACGGGCCAAGCTGTCATGGACACGCGGCGAAAATCTGACCGATGCGCGGCCGCTCTATCAGATCGCTCCCCTGGACGGCGAGTTGGTGATCGAACATCGCCGTGAACTGGCGCCGGACGCCATGGGTTCGGTAGGCGGCCGCGTCAGCTTCGCCGGCAGCCAGAACCGTATCGATGCCTATACCGCCACCGGCTCGGGGCAGGACACGGCGGGTGGCACCGCCGGCTGGGGATTGCTTGATGTGTTCGCCGGGCTTGCCGTCGGCAACCGCATCGCGCTCACCGGCGGAATCGCCAATGTGCTGGACAAGCATTACCGCCAGCACGTCAATCCCATGCCGCAGAGCCCGACCACCCGGCCGATGGTGGCGCCCGGTCGTTCAGCCTTCATGACGGCGACTATCGCCTTCTGATCAGGCGGCGGGGGTGGCCGCGTCCAGCAGCATGGCCCGGAACAGGGTCAGCAGGCCCTGGTCGATCTCTCCCGACATGCGCTCGCCCATCAGGGTCAGGGCGTCCTCGGGCGACATGGGCTCCTTGTAGACGCGGCGGTCGGTCAGCGCCCCGAAGATATCGACGATGGAGGCCATGCGGGCCAGCTCGTTCAACTGCGAGCCCTTGAGCCCCGAGGGATAGCCGGTACCGTCCAGCTTCTCGTGATGCTGGGCGGCGACGGTGAGCACGCCCTTGGGCAAAGCCTCGCACAGCCTGAGGTAATCCACGGATTTCGGCACATGGCTGCGCATGACCACCAATTCGCCGTCATCAAGGCGGCCGGGCTTGTTCAGCACCTCGTGGGGAATGGTCATCTTGCCGATGTCGTGCAGCAGGCCGCCGCTGGCCAGCAGGCTGAGATCGTCGCCCTTCAGGCCGATGGTGTGGCCGAACAGGGACAGCAGGGTCGCCACCCTGAGCGAATGGACGTAGGAGTAATTATCGTGCCCCCTGACCCCGCTCAGGATCACCTTGAAGTCATGGTTGCTGACCGCGTCCACCAGCGGCCCGCAGGCCTCGGTGATCTCCTGGTAGACCAGGGGCTCGCCCTTGTCGATCAGGTCGGAGATGTTGTTGAAGCTGTCGACGGTGCGGCGCAGGGAATCCCGGTAATGGGGCGCCAGGGATTCCCATTCGGTCTCCACCGATTTGTTGACCAGTCCCGAGATGGTCTTGATCAGGGTCGAGCGGCGATAGGGCTTTTCCAGGCAGGCATCGGTGTCGCGGGCGACGTCGCCCAATTGGGCCAGGGGCCGGGCGGTGGTCCGAATGATCGGAACCCCCTTCAGCATCTTGCGGGTCAGGGCGATGGGGTCGCCACCCAGGCGCGGTGCCGCCTTTTCGTCGAGAAGAATCACGCAAGGCGGGGTCCGGGCCAGGGACTCCATGGCCTGATCGAAATGCTCGAAATCGGACACCTGATAGAACGAGGTCAGGGCCGAGGCGACCTGGCGGCGGTGCCCCGGATGGGCATCGATGACCGCCACCAGGATCTGGCGGGATTGCTGGTTGGCTTCCTCGGAAAGCTGGACGGCGTTCATCAGGCTGTCCCCGTCTGTTGAGACGGAGCAACCTCGAAGCCCCGCATGGTGTGGCCCAGCACGTCGCGGATACGGTCAACCTGCTCGGCATGAGGGCGCTCACCGGTGGGAGCGGGACGGCTCATGAACTGGAGCCAGGCCCGCTGGCCGGCCGGCCCCTCCAGGAAGCGCAACAGCCGCCGTAGCGCATGGGCCAGGATCTGCGATGCCCGCGCTTCGGCATAAAAGGTCTCCCAGCCCAGATTGTGGCCGTGAACCACCAGCAGATTCTGAAGGATGGCGCGGGCATGCCGGTCGTATTCGCCATATTTCTCGCCGTAGGCGGCTTCGAGGACGTCGAAGTAATTGCCCAGGAACGCGCGCGAATAGGGCGGCGGCTCACCGGTCAGCAAGGTTTCGAACGGCCGGACCATCAGGCGGCGGAACGGATTGTCGCGGCTGGACGCCTTGCCCCGGCCGGGCTGGAAGCGCTGCCGGCAATTCTTTTCCTGGGCCTCGAAGGCCACGTCGAGCTCATAGGTGCCCCGGCCGACCAGCTTCAGGATCTTGATGGCGTCCTCGACCCGGACCATTCCCTCGCGGGAGGTCTCGCGCAGCAGGCGTTCGAGGACGTCGGATACCACGGCGGCGACCTGATAACAGCCGCTGCCGCCACAGGCAGTCGATGGACTGACGATCGCCGGTGATGCCCGGCGGCTTTCGACCGCGCTGCTCATTTGAAATCCCCAATCAAACTGCATAACCCCAGGCTTATTATGCAAATTTGACCAGCAATTGAGCAACCTACGGACAGTAACGAAGGTAAACTGAATGTGGTCTAAAAATATACCTTTGGTTTGCGCTAATGCGTCTGGTTATGGTCACTGAAGGCAGACTGAATCCGACTCCGCATGATGCAGTGGGCCCGGCTGCACTCTTCCCAGTTGTTGCAGCTATGCAGTGCCGCGCATTGCTGTCCGCCTCTAAGGGCCGCGGCAGCCACGAAAATGGCCCCGGTGGCGATCAGGGCATCGATTTGCGCCATGCGGTCGGATAGACAGCTTTTAGTAAAGGTGGCCATGGTGTCATCCTGTCGCGCCAAGATGACGAAATCGTTTCATAACTTCAGGTTTAATACCATCTTCGGCAAAGCATGGCTTGAGTGGAATAATGACATGGCATCGAATAAAAAAAGCCCCTTCCCACGGAGGGAAGGGGCTTTGGCGTCGCTCTCCCGCGGCGGGAGAGAATCGCTTAGTACATGTGCTGACCGCCATTGACCGAGACGGTGGAGCCGGTGATGAAATCGGCGTCGTCAGCGATCAGGAACATCACGCAGCGCGCGATGTCCTCGGCACGGCCGAGGCGGCCCACCGGGATCTTGGCGATGATCTTTTCCAGCACCGCCGGCGGCACCGAACGGACCATGTCGGTATCGACATAGCCGGGTGCGATGGCGTTGACGGTGATGTTCTTCGCCGCGCCTTCCTGGGCCAGGGCCTTGGTGAAGCCATGGATGCCGGACTTGGCGGCGGCGTAATTGACCTGACCGTACTGGCCGGCCTGGCCGTTGATGGACCCGATATTGACGATACGGCCGAAGCCGCGCTCGCGCATGGAATCGATCACCAGGCGGGCCATGTTGAAGCAGGACGTCAGGTTGGTGTGAATGACGTCTTCCCACATCTGATAGCTCATGCGATGCAGGGTGGCGTCGCGGGTGATGCCGGCGTTGTTGACCACGACCTCGACCGGGCCGTGCTCGGCGACGATCTTGGCGATGGCGGCTTCGCAAGCCGGATAGCTGCCCACGTCCCATTTCATGGTGGGAATGCCGGTTTCGGCGGTGAACTTGGCGGCGGCTTCATCGTTACCGCCGTAATTGGCCACGACCTTGTAGCCGGCATTCTTCAGGGTCACCGAAATCTGACGGCCAATGCCGCGGGTGCCGCCAGTAACAATCGCTAAACGACCCATGGACTTCTCCTCTTTCGCTGTGTCTCCAATCGGATCTTTTTGAGCCGGGATTGGTCCCGGCCTGTCCGAATGTTGTTCCCACCCTGGGGATCGTGGGGGGAGTCGCCGGGCGGGCGCGACTCCCCGGTCTCAAAGTCTAAAGTCTTAGCGCTCGACGCAAAGAGCAATGCCCATGCCGCCGCCGATGCACAGGGTGGCAAGGCCCTTCTTGGCGTTGCGGGCCTCATTGGCTTCGATCAGGTCCAGGTCTTCGTGCTTCCAGCCGATCTTGGCCAGCAGCTTCTGCGAGGCCGGGACCGGGCCGTAGCCCATGGTGTTGGGATCGACGCCGGCGGTGGCCCAGCCGGCGATGCGGGCCAGCGGAGTGATGCCGCGCTTGTCGGCTTCCTTGGCGGTCATCAGGACCAGGGCGGCGGCGCCGTCATTGATGCCCGAGGCATTGGCGGCGGTCACGGTGCCGTCCTTCTTGAAGGCGGGCTTGGGCTTGGCGATCTGGTCGAGAGTGGCGCCGGCACGGATGAACTCGTCGTTCTCGAACAGCTTCTCCTCGCGCTTGACCATGATGGTCACCGGGGCGATCTGGTCCTTGAAGCGGCCGGCCTTCTGGGCGGCTTCGGCCTTGTTCTGGCTGGCCAGGGCGAAGGCGTCCTGCTCCTCGCGCGAGATGGAGAATTTCTCGGCCAGGTTCTCGGCGGTGATGCCCATGTGGATCGGCGAGAAGGCGTCGGTCAGGCCGTCCTTGATCATGGTGTCGACCAGGCTGGCATCGCCCATCTTGACGCCGCCGCGCATGTAGATGGCGTGCTGGGCGTTGCTCATGCTCTCCTGGCCGCCGGCGACGATGATGTTGGCGTCGCCCAGCTTGATGGCCTGGAAGCCCAGGGCCACGGCGCGCAGGCCCGAGCCGCACAGCTGGTTGATGGCCATGGCGGTGGCGGTGGCGGGAATGCCGGCCTTGATGGCGGCCTGGCGGGCGGTGTTCTGGCCACAGCCGGCCGAAAGGATATGGCCCAGCAGCACTTCGTCAACGGCTTCGGCCTCGACGCCGGCGCGCTTCAGCGCCTCGCGGATGACGATCTCGCCCAGTTGAGCCGCCTGGAGGCCGGCCAGCGACCCGTTGAACGAGCCGACGGGGGTACGGGTGGCGGCGGCGATAACAATATCGGTCATGAGCTTGGTGTCTCCTCGATGGGTGGGGGTCCGCTTAAGGGGCGAATCCGCTCGGGGG